>NZ_JBEXSR010000022.1:0-134589 GCF_040613735.1 Streptomyces sp. NPDC006235 | reverse complement strand
TAGATCTCGCAATCCACACCGAACCCAGAGGCCCTCGCCCCGTTCAAGGACCACTCAAGGCGTGTCGCCCGTCACCAACGTCCCCGGACAGCACATCTAGGGCCCCGCTACAAGGCCTCGTCGTCGGCCGGCTCGTCCTCGGCGCGCAGACCGGCCACCCACAGCGGCATGACCCAGTGGACGACGAGGACGGCGATGAGGAGGGGTGCCGCGTACGCCTTCGGGGCGTTGCCGTCGACGCCGCCCGTGATCAGCAGAGCGGCCGCCGTCGCGGCCAGGAGCAGCGTGGTCATGCGGTGGGCCCGGGCCAGGACGCGGCTGCGTTCGGCCGACTGCCGCTCGTCCAGTACGTGTTCGCGCAGCTCCAGCAGGCCCCGGGTGGCGCCGTTGATGACGCCGGTCGCGACCATCCAGGGAAGCAGCAGCACCGCCATCGCGGCGACGGGCCACAGCGGCTCGCCCTCGGCGAGGTAGAAGTGGGTCATCAGTGTGCCGATGGCCACGGTGAGGGTGATGTGCGCGGCGACGACCAGACGCCGGCGTGCCGCCGTGGCGTACCAGGCCTGGGCGCGGCGGTCGTTCATCAGCCGCAGCATGGTCCGGTCGTAGCGGGTCAGGCGTGTCGTCGTCATGGCTGGTTCCTCCCGTAGACCTCGTCCGTGAGCGGCCGGAACGGCTCGAGGGAGAACAGGGCCTCGACCGGCAGACCGAAGAACTTCGAGATCCTCAGTGCCAGGTCGAGGCTCGGGTTGTACTGCCCTCGCTCGATGTAGCCGATGGTCTGGTAGTGGGCTCCCACTGCCTCGGCCAGGCTCTGGCGCGACACCTTCCGTTCGGCGCGCACCATGGCCAACCTGTTGTGCACCTGCTCGCTCATGTATAAGAAGTACTACATTCGGAGGTAGCTTTACAACCAGCATGACAACCGGCTGCACAACCAGCTCTACAACCCGGCGATCACCTCGGCCGCAGCCCGGCCGCAGACGCGGGCCGCGCCGTGGGTGGCGATGTGCAGGGCGCCGCGGGGTGCGGCCTGGGGGACGCCCATTTCGACGACGATGGTGTCGGGGCGGGCCGCCAGCAGGATGTCGAGGGCCGAGGCCATCCAGGGGTGGCGGTGTTCGTCGCGGACGACGGCGACGATGCGCCGCGGACCGGCTGCCTGAAGGGCCGCCCGTCCGGCGCTCTCACCGGCACCGGCATCGCTCGCATTGCCGTCCTGCGCAGCGCCATCCTGCGCCTTGCCGTCCTCCGCCTTGCCGTCCTCCGCCGAGAAGGTGCCCGTCACCGTGCCCGGCAGCAGGTGGACGAGTTCGGCGGCGATGCCCCAGGGGGTCTCGTCGCCCACCGCGATGTTGGCGACGGGGGTGAGGGCGGCGACGTAGGGAGGTTCGGTGAGGGGCTCGAAGGTCTGCGGGGTCCCCAGGCCCGGGGCGACGGTGACCGTGAGGGCGCGGCGGGCGGCGTGCAGGCCGATCTCGCTGCCGTGGGTGTCCTCGGGTGCGCGGTTCGCCGTGCTCGCCCAGCGGGCCAGCGCCCGGACCCGGTGCGCGGCCTCGGCCAGGCGTTCCTCGGGCAGTTCTCCCGTGCGGACCGCCGCGACCAGGGCGTCGCGCAGGCGCCGTACGGTCGCGTCGTCGGACAGGCCGCCGCCCACGCAGATCGCGTCGGCACCGGCGGCGACGGCGAGGACGCTGCCGCGTTCGATGCCGTAGGTGCCCGCGATGGCCCGCATCTCCATGCCGTCGGTGACGATGAGGCCGTCGTAGCCGAGGTCGCCGCGCAGCAGCCCGGTCAGGATGCGGCGGGAGAGGGTGGCCGGGCGGTCGGGGTCCAGGGCCGGGACGAGGATGTGGGCGCTCATCACGGCCCGGCTGCCGGCGGCGATGGCCGCGCGGAACGGGGCCAGTTCACGGTCGCTCAGGACGTCTTCGGGGACGTCGATGCGCGGGAGGGCGTGGTGGGAGTCGACGGCCGTGTCGCCGTGGCCCGGGAAGTGCTTGGTGCAGGCGGCGACTCCGGCCGACTGCAGGCCCGTCACATAGGCCGCGGTGTGCCGGGCGGCCAGGTCGGTGTCGGCGCCGAAGGAGCGGACACCGATCACCGGGTTGCGCGGGTCGGAGTTGACGTCGGCGGACGGGGCCCAGTTGAGGTTCACGCCGCAGGCGGCGAGACGGCGGCCCAGTTCGTGGGCGACCTCTCGTGTCAGCTCCACGTCGTCCACCGCGCCGAGCGCGTGGTTGCCCGGGAAGGAGGAGCCGGTCCGCACCTCCAGGCGCGTCACGTCACCGCCTTCCTCGTCGATCGCGACCAGGACGTCGTCGCGCTCGGCCCGCAGCTGTGCGGTCAGCGCGGCCAGTTGGCCGGACGAGGCGATGTTGCGGCCGAACAGGCCGACGGAGGCGAGGCCCTCGCCGAGCCGGCGCAGCAGCCAGTCGGGAGCGGTGGTTCCGGTGAAGCCGGGCTGGAGAACCGTCAGGGCGTCACGGGTGAGCGTGTCGGTACCGCTGGCGAGTGTCGTCATGGGGCGGGGTCATCCCTTCACGGCGCCCGCGGTCAGGCCCGCGGCCATCTTGCGCTGGACGAGGAGGAAGAGGGCGACGATCGGCACGGCCATCATCGTGGCGCCAGCCATCATCGGGGCGTATTCGGTGCCGTGTTTGGTGGTGAAGTTGCCGAGCCAGACGGTCGCCGTCTGGTTCTTCTGGCTGAGCAGCATCAGGGCGTACAGGTACTCGTTCCAGGCCTGGATGAAGCCGTAGACCGAGGTGGCGACCATGCCGGGGGCCAGGAGCGGGAAGACCACCCGGAGGAAGGCACCGGTGCGGGAGCAGCCGTCGACCATGGCCGCCTCCTCCAGTTCCTTCGGGATGTTGACGATGAAGCCCCGCAGCGTCCACACGGTGAACGGGAGGATGAAGGTCAGGTACGTGATGATGAGACCGGTGAGCCGGTCGTACTGGCCCAGGTCGTTGAGCAGCAGGAAGACCGGGATGATCATGGCGACCAGCGGGACCATCTGGACCGCGAGGATGCCCACGATCACGATCTTGCGGCCGCGGAAGGCGAAGCGGGAGATGGCGAGCGCGGCCAGCAGCCCCACGACCATGCCGATGACGACCACCGCCAGCGACACCACCATGCTGCGGCCCACCGGGCCCCAGAAGTCGGCGATGTCCAGCGCCCGGCCGAAGTTGGCGAAGGTGATGCCGGTCGGCAGCAGGCTCGGGTCCGGGTCGATGGCGTCCTCGGCGGGCTTGAACGCCGTGTTGAGCATCCAGTACAGCGGGAAGCCCGCGGTGACGAAGACCAGGAGGCCGAGGACGTTCCACCAGAGCTTCGGCGCCCGGCGGCCGGTCAGCGTGCTGCTCATTCGACCTCTCCGATCTTGAGCATCTGCCGCATGTAGACGGCGACCACGCCGAGCAGCAGCAGGACTGTGATCAGCGCGATGGCCGAGCCCTGGGCGTAGTCGTTGACGACGAACGCCCGGTCGTAGGAGTAGGTGTTGAGCACCTGGAACTCCGGCTCGGGATGGCCGCCCCGCATGACGAACACCTGGGGGAAGACGCCCATGTCCCAGATGACCGACAGGGTCGTGAGCATCACGATGATCGGCTTGAGGACGGGCAGGGTGACATAGCGGAAGACGCCCCAGGCCCCGGCACCGTCCAGTCGGGCAGCCTCCTCCAGTTCCTTGGGCACCTGGGTGAGACCCGCGCAGAGCGTGATGACCACGAACGGCACGGCTCCCCACACCACCAGCAGCATGATCACGGCCAGGCCCTCGGGCCCGCTCGCGAACCAGTTGTGGCCGATCATCTCGACGCCGGGCAGCTTGCTGAGCAGCGCGTTGAAGACGCCGTAGTCCGAGTCGAAGAGCCACTTGAAGACCGTGGTGGCCACGATGACGGGCATGCCCCAGCTGGCCACCAGGACGATGTTGATGAGCACCTTCAGCCAGCCGGAGACCCGCTGGAGCAGCAGAGCGATCGCCATGCCGATCACCATCGTGAAGACGACGGCCCCGGCGGCGAAGACGATCGTGCGGAACACGACGGTCCAGAACTCGCCGTCGCCCAGCACCTTCGCGAAGTTGTCGAACCCGACCGACTCGGCCGGCTGGAAGCCCCACAGCTGGGACTGCCCGAACTTCTGGAAGGACAGGGTGACCAGACGGGCCAGCGGATAGCCCATGACCCCTGCGAGGATCAGCAGGCAGGGCGCGAGCAGCAGCCAGGGGACCGCGGCCCCGCCCGACGGCCGGTTCGCCCGTGGCCGCTCGGCGGCGGGAGGTGGCGGTGCCTGCCGCGGTGGCGGCACCTTGACGGGGGTGGTGGTGTCTGCGGCACTCATCGCGCGCTCCTCGGCGGTCCCTCAGGTCTGGACGACGGCGGGGCCCCCGGCCGGGAGCCCCGCGCGAAGATCACTTGGTGTTGATGACCTTGTCGATCGCGGCGTCCGCGTCCTCGGCGGCGGCCTCGACCGACTTCTTGCCGGTGCCGATGCTCTGGAGCATGGTCTGGAGGATCTGCGCCTTCTCGACCTGGCCCCAGCCGGGGGCCATCGGCACGAACCAGTTGGACTCGGCCGCGGTGGCGGGGACCGCCGTCTTCGGGTCGTTCTTCAGCGTCGCGAGGTCGGTCTTGTTGTTGGGCAGGTTGCCCTTGGCCATCAGGCCCTTCTGGCCGGAGGAGCCGGTGAACGCGTTGATCCACTCGGCGGCCAGGGCCTGCGCGTCGGACTTCACCGGCACGGCGAGGTCGCTGCCGCCCAGGAAGACGGGCATGTTCTTGCCGGACGGGCCGGGCATCACGAAGTTCTCGAGGTTGCCCTTGAGCTTGCCGGACTTGTCGTTCTTCGGGTCCTCGGCGGTCGCGCCCTCCCAGGCGGCGGCGAAGATCATGGCGGACTTGCCCTGGCCGTAGACGATGTAGCGGTCGGACTCGTCCTTGGTCTTGTCGCCGTGCATGTAGGAGTCGATGACGTTCTTGAACTCCTTGAGGCCCTTGAGGGACTCGGGCGAGGAGAGGGAGGCCTTCCACTGGCCGCCCGACTCGGTGGCGATGGCGCCGCCGGCGTCGTAGACGAAGGACATGGCCGCGTACCAGTCGCGCGTCGGCTGGTACCAGGCGCTGAACTTGCCGCCCTGCTTCTTCTGGATCTTGTCCAGGGCGGCGGTGAGCTCCTTGTACGTCTTCGGGGGCGTCTTCACCCCGACCGAGGCCGCCACGTCCTTGCGCCAGTTGGCGACGCGGCCGCCGGCGTAGTACGGGACGCCGTAGGTCTTGCCCTCGTAGGTCACCGAGGCCTTGAGGCCGTCCAGCCAGGCGTCCGAGCTGTCGAACCCGGCCGGGTCGAGGGGGGCGAAGGCGCCCTTGACCATGTAGCCGAGCATCTCGGTGTTGCCCATCTCGACCACGTCGGGGGCCTTGTCGGTGGCGAGGACGGCGTCGAGCTTGGCGTTCTTGTCGGGCCAGCCGTAGTACTCGTGGTTGATCTTGAGACCGGGGTGCTTCTTCTGCACCGCGGCGTCGGCGGCCTTCACCAGCTCCGGCCAGTTGTTCTGCGCGTCGACGGTGAGCCAGACGGTCAGCTCCTTGGCGTCCGCGCCCTTGTCCGAACCCCCGCTGCCGCCCTCGCCCCCGCACGCCGCGATGGAGACCACCATGCCCGCGATACCGATCGCGGATATCAGCTTGCGCTTCACGCCACCCTCCTCAGGGATGCCACCGACCCCCTGCTCCCCGAACGTGGGGCCAGGACCCTGGACCAATGGTGTAGACCAGTAGGGGGAGCTTGGACCAGACCTGTAGACCTGTCAAGGGTCCGGAATGAGCTCTGACCAGCCGTTATGCGACCTACATATGCAGGAACCTTTAAGTAAGAACCCGGCGAAAACCCGGCCGGGCACGGCATACTCCAGGTAGACCACTTGGAGTTGTGGACTAGACCAAAAGCGGCGCCGACGGTATACAAGTGGGATCGTGTCGGCACAGGAGCCGGGAAGGCGGAGCATGAGCACCGACATCAGCAGTGCGGAGCACGAGAGCGGGGCACCCGTCCGTACCGCACGCGTGCCCAAGTACTACCGCCTGAAGAAGCACCTGCTCGACATGACCGAGACCCAGGCGCCCGGCACGCCGGTCCCGCCCGAGCGCACCCTGGCGGCGGAGTTCGACACCTCGCGCACGACCGTGCGCCAGGCGCTCCAGGAGCTGGTCGTCGAGGGGCGGCTGGAGCGCATCCAGGGCAAGGGCACGTTCGTCGCCAAGCCGAAGGTCTCGCAGGCGCTGCAACTGACCTCCTACACCGAGGACATGCGCGCCCAGGGCCTCGAACCCACCTCGCAGCTCCTGGACATCGGCTACATCACCGCCGACGACCGCCTCGCCGGGCTGCTCGACATCACGGCCGGCGGGCGGGTGCTGCGCATCGAGCGGCTGCGCATGGCCAACGGCGAGCCGATGGCCATCGAGACGACCCACCTGAGCGCGAAGCGCTTCCCGGCCCTGCGCCGGTCCCTGGTGAAGTACACGTCCCTCTACACCGCGCTCGCCGAGGTCTACGACGTCCATCTCGCGGAGGCCGAGGAGACCATCGAGACCTCGCTGGCCACCCCGCGCGAGGCCGGCCTGCTCGGCACGGACGTCGGCCTGCCGATGCTGATGCTCTCCCGTCACTCACTGGACCGGGACGGACAGCCGGTGGAGTGGGTGCGGTCGGTGTACCGCGGGGACCGGTACAAGTTCGTGGCGCGTCTGAAGCGGCCTCAGGAGTAGGGCGACTTGAGGTAGTGCGACTGCTGCTGAGCTCGGTTTCTTTTGGGTACCGCATTACGGACGAGGGGTTCCGTTCCCGCCGCACCCTGACCTAGATTGCCTGCGCATTGCACAGGTGATCACTGAGGGGACGGAGCCGCCTGATGTCGCAAGCCCCAGAAGCCGGCAGAGGGGCGACGGTGACGCCGATGCGCGTCGTCATCGCTCTTTGCCTCATAGCGCCGTTCGTGGCCATGTTGTGGGTCGGCTCGTACGCCAAGACCGACCCGGCCTTCATCGGGATCCCGTTCTTCTACTGGTACCAGATGGCGTGGGTGCTGATCTCCACGGCGCTGACGATGATCGCCTACAAGCTGTGGCAGCGTGACCAGCGCGCCCGCTCTGCCACGAAGGGCGGTGCGTCGCAGTGAACGACGGCGTGAACGGCGTCGCACTCGCCGTCTTCATCTTCTTCTTCCTGGCCGTCACGGTCATGGGCTTCCTGGCCGCGCGCTGGCGCAAGGCCGAGAACGAGCACAGCCTGGACGAATGGGGCCTGGGCGGCCGCTCGTTCGGCACCTGGATCACCTGGTTCCTGCTCGGCGGCGACCTGTACACGGCGTACACCTTCGTGGCCGTACCGGCGGCGATCTACGCGGCGGGCGCGGCCGGCTTCTTCGCGGTGCCCTACACGATCCTCGTCTACCCGCTGATCTTCACGTTCCTCCCCCGCCTATGGTCGGTCTCGCACAAGCACGGGTACGTGACGACGTCCGACTTCGTGCGCGGCCGGTTCGGCTCGAAGGGCCTGTCGCTGGCGGTGGCCGTGACCGGCATCCTGGCCACGATGCCGTACATCGCGCTCCAACTGGTCGGCATCCAGGCCGTGCTGGACGTCATGGGCGTCGGCGGCGGCGAGAACACCAACTGGTTCATCAAGGACCTGCCCCTGCTGATCGCCTTCGGTGTGCTGGCGGCGTACACGTACTCGTCGGGTCTACGGGCGCCGGCGCTGATCGCGTTCGTGAAGGACACCCTGATCTACATCGTCATCGCGGTGGCGATCATCTACATCCCGATCAAGCTGGGCGGCTTCGACGAGATCTTCGCCAAGGCGGGAGACGCGTTCAGCCAGACCAACCCGGCGACGGGCGCGCCGCGCGGTGCGCTCACGCCGCCGGAAGCGGGGCAGTGGACGTACGCCACGCTGGCGCTGGGCTCCGCGCTCGCGCTGTTCATGTACCCGCACTCGATCACGGCGACGCTGTCCTCGAAGAGCCGTGACGTGATCCGCCGCAACACCACGATCCTGCCGCTGTACTCGCTGATGCTGGGCCTGCTCGCGCTGCTCGGCTTCATGGCGATCGCGGCCGGGATCAAGGTGCAGAACGGGCAGCTGGCGATCCCGCAGCTGTTCGAGACCATGTTCCCGGACTGGTTCGCGGGCGTGGCCTTCGCGGCGATCGGCATCGGGGCCCTGGTCCCGGCGGCCATCATGTCCATCGCGGCCGCGAACCTCTTCACCCGCAACATCTACAAGGACTTCATCAAGCCGGACGCCACGCCGGCGCAGGAGACCAAGGTCTCCAAGCTGGTGTCGCTGCTGGTGAAGGTGGGCGCGCTGGCCTTCGTCCTCACCATGGACAAGACGGTCGCCATCAACTTCCAGCTGCTGGGCGGCATCTGGATCCTCCAGACCTTCCCGGCCCTGGTCGGCGGCCTGTTCACCCGCTGGTTCCACCGCTGGGCCCTGCTCGCGGGCTGGGCGGTCGGCATGGTCTACGGCACGGTCGCCGCGTACGGTGTCGCCTCGCCGACCCAGAAGCACTTCGGCGGCTCGTCGAAGGAGATCCCGGGCATCGGCGAGATCGGCTACATCGGCCTCACGGCGTTCGTCCTGAACGTCGTCGTCACCGTCGTCCTGACCTTCGTCCTGAGGGCCCTGAAGGCCCCCGACGGCATCGACGAGACCAAGCCGGAGGACTACACGGCGGACGCGGGCGACCCCGGCGTCCAGGTGGAGCTCCCGCCGGCCACGGCGGGCACCTCGCACTGACTCGCAGGTGGCAGCGGGCCGTCGGTGGAAAACCGGCGGCCCGTTGTCACACCCGTCCCGCACACTCGGACCATGGACATCCTCATCCGGCGGGTGAAGCCCGCCGAATACGACGCCCTCGGCGAGATCACCGCCCAGGCCTACCTGAAGGACGGCCTCCTCGACTTCGGGGAGAGCGACTGGTACCTCGGCGAACTCAGGGACGTGGCCAAGCGGGCCGCCGCCGCGGACGTCCTGGTGGCCACCCGGGGGGAACAGCTCCTCGGTGGCGTCACCTTCGTCCCCTCCGGCGGCCCCATGGCCGACATCGCCCGGCCCTCAGAAGCCGAGATACGGATGCTCGCCGTCGCCCACGAGGCCCGCGGCCAGGGCGCCGGAGAGGCTCTCGTCCGCGCCTGCGTCGACCGCGCCCGCGCGACGGACGGCTGCGTCCGCGTCGTCCTGTCGACCCAGCGCGCCATGCACGCCGCCCACCGCATCTACGAACGTCTCGGCTTCGTCCGTGTCCCGGAGCGCGACTGGCGCCCGATTCCGGAGCTTCCCGACATCACTCTCCTCACCTATGAGTTGACGCTGTGAAACCGTCGCGACACTACATCTAGGGGTGCTTTCGCCGCCCGGCACAAGATGTATGCTCATGCTCGCTGTCGCCGCAGGGGAATCCGGTGCGAATCCGGAACTGTCCCGCAACGGTGTACCCATGCCTTTTTATCCGTGCATGGGAGTCAGTCCGAGGGCCTGCCGACAGCGCGCCCGGCCGCCCGGCCGGTGCGCCCTGACGTCCGGGCCTCGCGGAGTGGGCCGGTGGACGCGACGCCGCGTGCGTTCGCGTGCTGCCCCCCTGCCCTGCGTGAGGCCCCGTGCCGAGCGAGGGAGAGCCCCACGTGACCATCGCGCCAGCCGATCCGGTCTCAGCCGCGGAAAAAGAGCACGACGGTCCCGGTGCCGCGCTGCTGCGGACCCTGACCGAGCTGACCGCCGACCTGCCCGACGCCGACCCCGGCCGGGTCGCCGCCGCCGCGCTGCGCGGCCGCTCCGCGCGGGCCGACGAGTCGGAGTTGCGCGAGCTGGCGACCGAGGCGGCCGCCGGCCTCATCTCCGAGGATCCCGCCTACTCCCGGCTGGCCGCGCGCCTGCTGACGATCGGGATCCGCGCCGAGGCCGCCTCGCAGGGCGTCAGCTGCTTCACCGAGTCGGTGGCGGTCGGCCACCGGGAGGGCCTCATCGCCGACCGGACCGCCGAGTTCGTGCGCCTCCACGCCGCCCGCCTCGACGCCCTGATCGACACGGCGGCCGACGACCGCTTCGGCTACTTCGGCCTGCGCACGCTGCACAGCCGCTATCTGCTCCGGCACCCGATCACCCGCAAGGTGATCGAGACGCCCCAGCACTTCATGCTGCGCGTCGCCGCCGGTCTCGCCGAGGACGACACCCGCCGCTCCGTCGACGAAGTCGCCGCGCTCTACGGGCTGATGAGCCGCCTTGACTACCTCCCCTCCTCCCCCACCCTCTTCAACTCCGGCACGCGTCACCCCCAGATGTCGTCCTGCTACCTCCTCGACTCCCCCAAGGACGAACTGGACTCGATCTACGACCGCTACCACCAGGTGGCGCGGCTGTCGAAGCACGCCGGCGGCATCGGCATCGCGTACTCCCGCATCCGTGCGCGCGGTTCGCTGATCCGCGGCACCAACGGCCACTCCAACGGCATCGTCCCGTTCCTGAAGACCCTCGACGCCTCGGTCGCCGCCGTGAACCAGGGCGGCCGCCGCAAGGGCGCCGCCGCGGTCTACCTGGAGACCTGGCACTCCGACATCGAGGAGTTCCTGGAGCTGCGCGACAACACCGGCGAGGACGCCCGCCGCACGCACAACCTGAACCTCGCGCACTGGGTGCCCGACGAGTTCATGCGGCGGGTGAACGCCGACGCGCCGTGGTCGCTGTTCTCCCCGTCGGACGTGCCCGAGCTGGCCGACCTGTGGGGCGAGGAGTTCGACGCCGCGTACCGGGCGGCCGAGGCGAAGGGCCTGGCGAAGAAGACCCTGCCCGCCCGCGAGCTGTACGGCCGCATGATGCGCACCCTCGCGCAGACCGGCAACGGCTGGATGACCTTCAAGGACGCCGCCAACCGCACCGCCAACCAGACGGCCGAGCCGGGCCACGTCGTCCACTCCTCCAACCTCTGCACGGAGATCCTGGAGGTCACCAGCGACGGGGAGACGGCGGTCTGCAACCTGGGGTCGGTCAACCTCGGTGCCTTCGTGCGCGACGGGGACATCGACTGGGAGCGACTGGACGAGACCGTCCGCACGGCCGTCACGTTCCTCGACCGGGTCGTGGACATCAACTTCTACCCGACCGAGCAGGCGGGCCGTTCCAACGCCAGGTGGCGTCCGGTCGGCCTCGGGGTCATGGGCCTGCAGGACGTCTTCTTCAAGCTGCGCCTGCCCTTCGACTCGCCCGGGGCCAAGCGGCTCTCCACCCGCATCGCCGAGCGGATCATGCTCGCCGCCTACGAGGCCTCCGCCGATCTCGCCGAGCGCAACGGCCCGTTGCCGGCGTGGGAGAAGACCCGTACGGCCAAGGGCGTGCTCCACCCCGACCACTACGACGTGGAGCTGACCTGGCCGGAGCGCTGGGCGGCCCTGCGCGAGCGCGTCGCCGCGACCGGCATGCGCAACTCCCTGCTCCTCGCCATCGCGCCGACGGCCACGATCGCCTCCATCGCGGGCGTGTACGAGTGCATCGAGCCGCAGGTGTCCAACCTGTTCAAGCGCGAGACGCTGTCCGGTGAGTTCCTCCAGGTCAACTCCTACCTGGTGCAGGAGCTGAAGCGGCTCGGCGTGTGGGACGCCCGCAGCCGGGAGGCCCTGCGCGAGGCCAACGGCTCGGTGCAGGACTTCGCCTGGATCCCCGAGGACGTACGCGCCCTCTACCGCACGGCGTGGGAGATCCCGCAGCGCGGCCTGATCGACATGGCGGCGGCCAGGACCCCGTTCCTTGACCAGTCCCAGTCCCTGAACCTCTTCCTGGAGACGCCGACCATCGGCAAGCTCTCCTCGATGTACGCCTACGCCTGGAAGTCCGGGCTGAAGACCACGTACTACCTGCGTTCGCGCCCGGCGACCCGCATCGCCCGCGCGGCCCAGGCCACCGTCCCCGTGCAGGCCGCCCCGGACCCCGAAGCGGTCGCCTGCTCCCTGGAAAACCCCGAGTCCTGCGAGGCCTGCCAGTGATGACCACCCAGAACCTTCTCGACCCCGGCTTCGAGCTCACTCTCCGCCCCATGCGCTACCCGGACTTCTACGAGCGCTACCGGGACGCCATCAAGAACACCTGGACCGTGGAGGAGGTCGACCTCCACTCGGACGTCGCCGACCTCGCGAAGCTCTCCCCCGCAGAGCAGCACCTCATCGGCCGTCTGGTGGCCTTCTTCGCGACGGGCGACTCGATCGTCGCGAACAACCTGGTGCTGACGCTGTACAAGCACATCAACTCCCCCGAGGCGCGGCTCTACCTGAGCCGGCAGCTCTTCGAGGAGGCCGTGCACGTCCAGTTCTATCTGACGCTCCTGGACACCTACCTCCCCGACCACGACGACCGGGCGGCGGCCTTCGCGGCCGTCGAGAACATCCCCTCCATCCGTGAGAAGGCCGGGTTCTGCTTCAAGTGGATGGACTCGGTCGACCAGCTCGACCGGCTGGAGACGCGGGCCGACCGCCGCCGTTTCCTGCTGAACCTGATCTGCTTCGCCGCGTGCATCGAGGGCCTGTTCTTCTACGGCGCCTTCGCCTACGTGTACTGGTTCCGCAGCCGTGGCCTGCTGCACGGTCTGGCCACCGGCACCAACTGGGTGTTCCGCGACGAGACGATGCACATGTCGTTCGCCTTCGACGTGGTCGACACCGTCCGCAAGGAGGAGCCGGAGCTGTTCGACGACCGGCTCCGGCAGGAGGTGACGGACATGCTCCGCGAGGCCGTCGAGGCCGAGCTGCAGTTCGCGCGCGACCTGTGCGGGGACGGCCTCCCGGGCATGAACACCGAGTCGATGCGGCAGTACCTGGAGTGCGTCGCCGACCAGCGGCTCACCCGCCTGGGCTTCGCTCCGGTCTACGGCTCCGAGAACCCCTTCTCCTTCATGGAGCTCCAGGGGGTTCAGGAGCTGACCAACTTCTTCGAGCGGCGGCCCTCCGCGTACCAGGTGGCGGTGGAGGGCACCGTCGACCTGGACGAGGACTTCTGAGGCCGCTCGCCTTCGCGGGCCTCCTGGGCCTCCCTGATCTGACGGTCGACGCGCCGGTCGCGGACGACACCGATCACTGACGGGAGGGCCAGGAGGACCAGCATCCCGAGTACGAAGATCATTGCGATGAGTGTCTGTACCTGGTTCGTGTCCATGGACACCACTGTCGCGCCGATGACTCCTTACCGTCAGTGGCAGTACTGTCATAGACCCTCGAATTACTGCCACTGACGAGGCACACTGGAGACATGCTGAAGAACGTGGCGGTCGTCCTCCTCGACGGCGTGAACCCCTTCGAACTCGGTGTGGTGTGCGAGGTCTTCGGCACCGACCGCAGCGACGACGGCCTGCCGGTGTACGACTTCGCCGTCGCCTCGGCCGAGGGCCCGGCGCTGCGCATGAACTCGGGCATCTCACTCCAGGTGGAGCACGGCTTGGAGCGGCTGGAGACGGCCGATCTGATCGCGGTGCCGGCCGGGCACAGCTACGCGTCCCGAGAGTTCCCGCCGGAGCTCCTGGACGCCCTGCGGCGCGGGGTCGACCGCGGCGCCCGGGTGCTCAGCGTCTGCTCCGGCGCCTTCGTGCTGGCCGCTGCCGGACTGCTGGACGACCGCCGCTGCGCCGTGCACTGGAAGCATGCGGACGCCCTGGCCCGGCAGTACCCGCGGGCGGTCGTGGAGCCGGACGTGCTCTACGTCGACGAGGACCCGGTGATCACCTCCGCCGGCACCGCCGCCGGCATCGACGCCTGCCTGCACCTGGTGCGCAAGGAGCAGGGCTCCGAGGTCGCCAACAAGATCGCCCGGCGGATGGTGGTGCCGCCGCACCGCGACGGCGGCCAGGCCCAGTACATCGAGCGCCCGCTGCCGCACTCCGAGGCCGACACGATCGGCGAGCTGCTGGCATGGATGGAGCGGCACCTCGACGAGGAGGTCACCGTCGAGCAGCTGGCCGCCCGCGCCCACATGTCCCCGCGCACCTTCGCCCGTCGCTTCCAGCAGGAGACCGGGACGACTCCGTACCGCTGGATCCTGCGCCAGCGTGTGCTGCTGGCCCAGCGGCTGCTGGAGGCGACGGACGAGACGATGGACGCGATCGCCGGTCGAACGGGGTTCGGCAACGCGGCCGCGCTGCGCCACCACTTCGTCCGGGCGGTCGGGACGACGCCGAACGCCTACCGGCGCACGTTCCGGGGTCCCGAGGCGGCCTGACCCTCCCCCACGCTCACCTCGGCACCGGTCGCACCCGCAGGTCGTGCGGCCGCAGCGTGATGCCGACGCGGGTGCCGTCGTTCGAGCCCGCGACCTGCTCGAAGCGGTACGTGGTGGCCAGCGCCGCCGTGATCAGCGTCAGCTGGGCCATCGAGAAGTGGTCGCTCGGGCACTTGCGGTTGCCCGTGCTGAACGGGCTCATGGCGTGCTTCGGGATGTCCTTGACCCGGTCCGGGAGCCAGCGGTCGGGATCGAACTCCAGGTGCCGCGCGTACGACTTCGGATCGCGCTGGATCGCGTACGGGCTGTAGACGATGTCCGCCCCGGCCGGAATCCGGTATCCGCCGAGTTCCGTGTCCCGCACCGCCCGCCGCGTCAGAATCCACACGGCCGGCCTCAAACGCATGGACTCGACGACGACATTGTTGGTGTGCCTGAGTCCTCGGACGTCTGCGAATGCCACCGGCCTCCCACCGGTGACGGCTTCTACTTCGTCGCGCACCCGGTCCGCGTGTTCAGGGTGTTCCGCGAGCATATGCAGCAGCCACATGATCGTGGAGGCGACGGTTTCGCTGCCGGGGGTGAGGATCGCGACGACCTGGTCGTGGATCTCCTGTTCCCCGATGGGGTCGCCATTCTCGTCCGTCGCCTCCAGCAATGCCGTCAGCAAATCGTCCGGCTTTTGACCGGATGCGCGGCGCTCGTCGACGATCTCGTCCACCAGGAGATGCAAATCGGCCAAGGCCCGGTTGAATTCGCGGTTGGCCGGCAGCGGCAGCTTGTAGAGCGGCCCGAGCGGCACCACCATCCGCCGGTACATCCCGCGGAAGACGGTGGCCAGCGCGACGCACAGCCGCTCCGCCCGCTCGTCCATGTAGTCGCCGCGCAACAGGCAGCGGGCCGCGATGCGCACGGCCACCCGGAAGGACTCGGAGGTGCAGTCGATGGTCTCGCCGGGCTTCCAGCGCTCGGTGAGCGCGTGTGCCTCCTCCTCCATGATCGGCCCGTAGGCGGGGATGGCGTCGAGCCGGAAGGCGGGCTGGATGGTGCGTCGCTGACGGCGATGGCGCGGGCCGTTCGCCGTGGCCACGCCCTCCTTGCCGAGCAGGCCCTCCAGGGACTCCCACAGCGGCCCGGCGATGATGAAGTCGTTGCTCAGCGCGAGCGCGCCGGTGAGCGCCGGGGTGGTGACGGCGTACACCGTCTTCGGCCCGAGCTTCAGCCGGACCACGTCACCGTGCTCGCGCAGCCGGGACATGAACGCCAGCGGGTCGCGCACCAGCTTCCAGCCGTGCCCCAGGACGGGGACACCACCACCCGCCCGGGGCGGTTCGCGCAGCTCCGGAACCAGACGCGCTTCAGGCTTCACAGACTCGACGGTCATTTCTCACCTGCCGCTTCGTTGTTGACGTACGGGGGCGTGGACCGGTCGTCCCAGCTGTCGACCATGTACCGGCCGGACTCGTGGTGGAACCAGTAGACGGAACTGAACCAGTTCCGCATATTGCTCAGACAGGCCCGCACGGCGGCGCTGAGTTCCTTTCCCCGCACGGTGCCGTCGGCGAGGGAGTCGGCGAACCGTAATGCTTCCCGTTCGACGTCGAGGAATTCCGTGATGCACTTCTCGACGCGGCACCTTACTTCCACGACCGCCTGTTCGAGGGTCAGCCCCTCATGGGTGATGAGACTGATTCCGAGATTGTGCACCTCGTCGCCCGCTATTTCCTTGGGAAGCGAGCAGAGGTCGTTGTACCAGGCGGCGAACTCCTGACTCAGCAGCGCGGCCCGACGATATGCCGGGTGTTTCCGTACGGCGTCGGGGAGTTCGCATCCCGCGGTGGGCTCCAGCAGGTCCGTCCAGATCCAGTGGGCGAAGGTGAGACGGCGCAGCCGGAGATACTCCTCGACCGTGGGGACGATTCCGTGGGTGCGATTGTGGAACTCCCGGTCGTACGCGTCGATCACCGCGTGGAAGTGCCGGGCGAACCGGAGGTTCCACGTCGCCGGCAGGAAGGCGTACAGCCGCAGCACGCTGTCCGCGAACCCGGCGACCAGTGGGTCCTCGTGGTGCAGGTGCTCCCCGGGTGAGTCGAGGGCCGAGTGCAGCCGGTCGCGCAGCCGCCGCCAGGCGACCGGACGGCCGTGCACGATGTCGCGGTCGTGACGGTCGTCCCAGACGAAGAACCAGGCGCTGTAGTCCGCGATCGCCTGCATGACCTCGTCGCAGGCGCCGATGTAGTACCCGGCCATGAGGTCCGTGTAGCACAGACCGTCGGCATATTCCTCCACCTTGTCCGCGGGCATGAGCCGCTTTTCGAGCAGCCAGGCCCGGGTCTTCTCCTGGCACTTCGGCCAATACGGGTGGAGTTGCCGGGGAAACGCCGCCTCGATCACCGGAAGGGAGAGCGACGGTGGAACTGCGATGGTGGTCGGTGTCGATGTGGTGCCGTGTGACAAAGCATGCACGAACTAACCCCTCTCAGCCGCCAGTTGGCGCGGGCGCCCCTCCTTCCGTGCCGGGCGTGCGCCGTTGCATACCCCGCTCCTCCCATTCAGCACTACAACTGACCGTTCTGGGAACGCATTTGCTTCATTTACTAACCCACAGCGCCGGGAACCTCCCGTTGTGTGACTGGCGCCGGATCACCAGGAGAGCAGAAGCGTTCGAACGTGCGACGGACAGGCGAACGACGCAGACGAACGGCGCCTGTTCAGGGTGGGGAACCCGAACAGACGCCGTCGCCTGGTGATCGTGGGGTCTCAGTCGTTCGCGACGACCGGGTACCGGGGCTCGTTCTCGGCCATCTGGCGCAGCGCGTCCTTGCGCTCGCGCTTCGAGAGGCGGTCGATGTACAGGTAGCCGTACAGGTGGTCGGTCTCGTGCTGCAAACACCGAGCGAAGTATCCGGTGCCGCGCACCCGGATCGGGTTGCCCCGCTCGTCCTGCCCGGTCACCTCGGCGTAGTCCGGCCGGGCGAGCGGCGCGTACGCGGTCGGCACCGACAGACAGCCTTCGTTGCTGTCGTCCAGCCGGCGCTTCTCGGCGGGCAGTTCGACCAGCCTGGGGTTGCAGACGACGCCGGTGTGCCGGACGCCCTCGTCGTCCGGGCAGTCGTAGACGAAGACCTTCAGGTCGACGCCGATCTGGTTGGCGGCCAGGCCCACGCCCTCGGCGGTGCGCTGCGAGGCGAACATGTCCGCCACCAGCTGCTGGAGCTCGTCGCCGAAGTCGGTGACGTCCTTGCACTCCTTGTGCAGCACCGGGTTCCCGACCACCGTGATCGGCCGTGAGGTCCCCCGCTCCCGCCAGGCAGCCTCGCGCTCCTCGCAGTCCTCCGTGTCGACCACGTACCCCTCGTCGTCGACGGGGAGCACGCCCGCGCGCTGCTGATCGGTGTCCTGCTGAGCCATGACGTTACGTACGCCTTCCTGAACCTAACCGGGCTGAGATGCTGATACAGGGTACGCGGGTGGCGGAGGCTCCTTCAGGGGCGCGGGGCGGTATCGATTTACGGCTCCCCCTGGGCGCGAGAAACCACGACGGCGCCGCACCCGGCACATGACCTAGCACACCTCTTCCAAATCCCGCCAATCCCGAGAATCCGGACTGTCGGCAACCCACCCGTCCAGCAACCCCCTCACGAGGGAAGCCGGCGCAGCCAACCCGCACTCCCGCTCCGGAACCCACAGCTGCCCGTCCGTCCGGTGCCCGAGCGGCCCGGGATGCCCCGGCTCACTGTGATCGTGCGGATCGAGATGCTCCCCGTCACCCTCGTCCGACGGCATCCGTGACTCGGAACACATCCGGCACAACAACCGCACCGAGGACGACCAGTCCTCCGCGGCGAACCCGGCGTCCCCGGCGAGCTGCTCCAGCGCGTCCCGGTCCGCCTCGGTCGCGGCCTCCAGCAGGACCACCCAGGTCGGCACCGGCGACGGCGCCCACAGCTCGATCTCGTCGAACACCGGGTACGTGTGCCCGGCGGCCGTGGTCCGCTCCCCGTGCGGCACGCCGTCGTGCAGGACGACCTCACCCCAGCGCCGCCCCGACGACGGCAGCGGAATGGACAGCACCTCGATCCGCGCGGGATCCAGCCGCCGCCCCCACACGACCTCGGCCTCCCCCTCCGGGGACAGCCGTACGGCCGCGCTGCCGAGGTCCATGCCGACGGGCTCACCGGAGTCGTTGGGCGGCCCCGGCACCCGCAGCCCGTAGGCCTGCCAGGCGCGCCGGGCCAGCGGCCAGTCCTGCAGGGCGGTCGCGGCGATGCCGACGTTCCACCAGTCGGGCGCGCCGGTGTCCCGGTCGAGCAGCGCCACGGCCCTCAGGCCCGCCGCCCGCGCCTGCTCCCAGTCGTGCCGGAACTTGTGCAGCAGGGCGAGGTTGAACCAGGACTCGGACAGCCAGGGTTCCAGATCGGCGGCACGTGTCAGCAACGCGCCGGCGTCCTCGTACCGGCCGTCGCCGATGAGAGTGAACGCCCGGTCTGTGGCCTGCCGCCAGGAGGCGGAGGGCCGGTGCCGTCCCTTGCCGAAGATCCTCACGATTCCCGCCTGCCAGTTCCGTGCGGTGGGCTGGCCGTAGCTGTGTTTCGAGCCCCCGGACACCTTCTTCTTCGCATCCAACCACGTACGGCCTCCGGGGCGCTCATTACCCATGGGTTACCCAGTCACCGGCAAGGTCAGACTGCTTCTTGCCAGTACCCGGGCCAGCGATTCCACCACCTCCGGGGCGTACTCCCCGGCGGTGGCGAGCCGGAGTTCCTCCAGCGCCGTCAGCGGTCCGCCCAGGCCCCCTTCCCGGGACTTCTCCTCGTACGCGTTCACGGCCCGGATGATCCGCGCGGCCGGCGGCTGCTCCGCCGCGGGGTCGGCCTGCCGCTCCACGACCACGGCGACCGCCTCGTCGACACCCGTCTGCCGTACGACGGCTCCGCCGAGCAGCGCGATCCGCCGCTGTTCCGCGGCGGGCAGGCCGGCGGTGGCGCCCGCCGGCACCGGGTCGACGAGGCTCAGCTGGCCGATGTCGTGCATGAGCGCGGCGTACTCCAGCACGGCCAGCTCGGGCTCGGTGAGACCCAGGTCACGCCCCACCGCCTGGCTGAGCGCGGCGACGCGGCGAGCGTGCCCGCAAGGGGTGTACCCGGCGACCTCGGTGGCCCGGGCGAGGGAGGCGATGGTCTGCCGGTAGGTCGCCCGGACGGAGGCGTAGCGCCGGAAGGACATCTGGGCGAGCAGCAGCGGCACGGAGAAGACGGGCAGCGCCCACAGCCCCACGACGGCGACCGCCAGGGCCATCACCGCCCCGGTGGCGATGACGGCGGAGCCGATGCCGCACACGGACCGCAGTTCGTCCCGCAGTACCGGCCCGAAGGGCCAGCCGGTGCGGGAGTGGGCCAGCGCGGCGGCGAGCACCGCGTCGCACAGCGCGGTCAGGGACAGCAGCGCGAGCAGCAGCAGCGCGTAGGCGGGGCCGCCCCAGTCGTCGAACATGCCCCGGTTGTACGGGGGCTGGAAGCAGACGGCGACGAACCCGACGGTGAGCACCCGGCGTGCCAGGTGGTCGAGCGTGGGCCCCTGCCCGCGCGCCACGTGCGGCACGCTGCCGAGCAGCGAGCCGGCCAGCACGACGGCGACGACCTGGGCGAGGCCGTGGTGCGTGGCCCGCCCGCCGGCCTCGCCGAGCAGCGCGTACGACAGGGCCGCTGCGGCTCCGAGCGGCGCCGGCTCCCTGACCTGCGCCCCGTTGCGCCGGGCTAGCTCCCCGACGGTGACGAGGACGCCGAAGGCGAGGGCGACCCGGCGTTCCTCCAGCCCGTCGTGGAGGGTGACGGCGAGGGAGCCGGCGGCGAGGAGGGCGGCACAGGCGTGGACGAGGGTGAACAGCGGCGGCGGGCGGTACGCGCTCACCGGTGTGCTCCCGGCCGGCTGGACAGGGGTGCGCCGGGCGGCGGAACCCGGGGCGGGCGGACGTCGTCGGCGGTCACGGCGGGACGCCATCCCGACCGGCCGACGGCCTCCACGAGGGCCGCGACCATCACCGGGTCGAAGTGGCTGCCGGAGCACCGCTTCAGCTCCGCCAGGGCGACCGGGACTGGCCGGGCCCTGCTGTAGCTCCGGGTGGAGGTCATGGCGTCGAAGGCGTCCGCGACGGCGACGACCCGCGCGGATTCCGGGATCTGACTGCCCACCAGGCCGTAGGGGTATCCGGTGCCGTCCAGCCGTTCGTGGTGGTGCAGCACGGCGGCGCGGGCCTCTCCGAGGAAGCCGATGCCGCGCACCATCTCGTGCCCGTACTCGGGGTGCAGCTCGATCACCCGCCGCTCCTCGGGCGTCAGCGGCCCGTCCTTCCTGAGCAGCCGGGTGGGGACGCCCAGCTTCCCGACGTCGTGCAGGATCCCGGCGAACCGGAGCACCTCGACGCGCTCGTCGTCCATGCCCAGCTCACGCGCGATCATCATGGAGGCCTGTCCGACGCGCTCGCTGTGCCCGCGGGTGTACCCGTCCTTGATGTCGACGGCCTGGACGAGCGCTCGGATGGTCGCCTGGTGGGCGGCCCGTTCCCTGTGGTACTGCGCGAAGGCCCACCAGGAGACGCACATCGGCAGCAGCACGAGCAGCGCGGCCACCGGACCGTAGGGGCTGCGCCACAGCACGGCCATCATCAGCCCGGCCAGCCCGTGCACGGCGATGGGCGCGAGGGAGCGCGGCACCAGTCCCCGCCAGGCCCGCCGCACCGGCACCCGCTCGGCCGTGGCCAGGATCCCGCCGTCCAGCAGCGCGAGCACCAGGCAGAACGCCAGCACGGCCGCCCCGGCCGGCCCGAGCGCGTAGGGCATGTCGCCCGCGACGACCGCGTCCCGCCCGCCGAGCGCCCAGTGCACCCGGGCCGCGGCCCAGACGCCGAGGACGAGCTGGGCGGCCCGCCAGACGCGCCGCAGCGCCACGGGCCGCTGTTCGACGTGCGAGAGCAGCGCACCGGGCACGGCCACCAGGGCGGCGGCGGGCGCGGGCAGCAGGAAGGCACCGGCGAGCAGCACGGGGTAGAAGGTCCCGGCCGGATGGGAGATGCCGACGAACCGGGACCGGGCGACGCGCTCGCAGCCCGCGTACAGCGCGGCGAGCAGGGCCACGGCCCACCAGGGCGTACGGACGCCCGGCAGCGGCAGCAGACAGACGAGGGCGGCGAGGACGACACAGGCGACGTACGCACGTGCCCGCACCGGTACCGCTTCCATGAGCCCTCCCCCGGTCATGTCCATCAGGCCCGGAGCCTAGGACGGCGGTGGGGGGCTCCGCGGGCCGATAACCCGCGGATTAGCACGTTCGAGTGATGCGTTCGAGGATGACTACACCCTCGGGAGACAGGGGACTACCCCCTCGAAGAAGGGGTAGTTGAAACGCGCGGGAGTCTCAGGACTCCTGCGGCGTGGCCGGCGAGGCCGTGACGTCCTGCTCGGGGACGGCCTGGCCGGAGCGGATCAGCTCGATCCGCCCCATGACCTTGTCGCGCAGATCGCCCGGCACGTCGTCATGCCCGCAGCAGCGCTTGACCAGCTTCTTCACGGCCTGTTCGAGCCCGTACTTCTCCAGACAGGGCGAGCACTCCTCGAAGTGGTGCTCGAACTTCACGCAGTCCGAGTCCGGCATCTCACGGTCGAGGAACTCGTAGAGATGATCGAGGATTTCGCTGCAATCCGTCTCGTGCGGCTCTCCGCAGCTCATGACCCCGAGCCTTTCGCTTCGTTCGACTCTCCGGCGCCGGCCGGGACCATCCCGCGGTCACGGGCGTAGTCCTCCAGCATGCCGCGCAGCTGGCGGCGGCCCCGGTGCAGCCGGGACATCACCGTACCGATGGGTGTCCCCATGATGTCGGCGATCTCCTTGTAGGCAAAGCCCTCGACATCCGCCAGATAGACGGCGATGCGGAACTCCTCGGGGATCGCCTGGAGTGCTTCCTTCACGTCCGAGTCGGGCAGGTGGTCGAGCGCCTGCGACTCCGCGGAGCGCAGACCCGTCGACATGTGCGACTCGGCGCGGGCGAGCTGCCAGTCCTCGATCTCCTCGGCCGCCGAGCGCTGCGGTTCCCGCTGCTTCTTGCGGTACGAGTTGATGAAGGTGTTCGTGAGGATCCGGTACAGCCACGCCTTGAGATTGGTGCCCTCGCGGAACTGGTGGAAGGACGCGTACGCCTTCGCGTACGTCTCCTGCACCAGGTCCTCGGCGTCGGCCGGGTTGCGCGTCATGCGCAGCGCGGCCGAGTACATCTGGTCGAGGAACTCGAGCGCGTCCCGCTCGAAGCGCGCGTTGCGCTCCGTGGCCGTCTCCGCGCCCGTGCCACCCTGGCCCTCGGGCTGCTCCGCCTGGCCGTGTTCGGTCCCTGCGTCGGTCCCTGTGACCGGACCCACCTCCTCCAGTGTTCTCGTGAGACCGAGACCGGTCTCACCCGAATCGGAGGATAGACGACGATCCGGTCCGCCCGCCGCCCGAATGGGGGCGGTCTTGGCCGCGTGCAGCACCGTCCAGTCCAGGTCGGCACGGCTGCTGCGACTCGGGCAGTAGATCGAACCCATGCGGCGGACTCCCTCTCCTACGGCGTCGGTGCTGGTCTCCAGCACGTACGTCCCGCACAACAGTGCTCGCCGCCCCGGCATTCCCGGAGCTTTACCCGAGTGACCCGGTCCACTCCACGACCGCGTCCGTGATGACCGCCACTGCCTCCTCCTGCGTGATCTCCGCCCGCTTGGGGACGGCGAAGCCGTGATCGCCGTACGGCACCTCGACGAGCTCGTACGGCCCCTCGGGGAACTCCCCGGGCCTGCCGAAGGGGTCGTTCCCGCCCTGGACGACCAGGGTGGGCACCCCGGAACCCAGCAGCTCGGCGGCGCGGGACTTCTCGGGCTTGCCGGGCGGGTGGAGGGGAAAACCGAGGGCGAGGACCGCGCGGGCGCCGAGTTCCGTGGCGGTGCGGCAGGCGACCCGGGCCCCGGCGCTGCGGCCGCCGGAGACGACCGGCAGGCCGGGCCCGGCCAGCGCGGGCCAGATGCCCCGCCAGCCGAGGTCCAGGGTCCTGGGCGCGGGCGCGAGCTTCTTCCCGGCCACTCGCCAGGGCTGCTCCACCCGGGCCACGGTGACGCCGTGGGTGGGCAGGACGGCGGCCAGGGCCTTCAGGTCGCGGGCCTCGATGCCGCCACCCGCGCCGTGGCTGACGGCGAGCACGAGCCGGGCCTTCCTCGCCGGGTGCCAGGTGATGCGAGCGGGGCCGGCTTCGGTCTCGACGGTCTCGACGCTCTCACTGGTCGCGTCGGACCCTTTCGTCACATTGCTCACGTCAGAAGAGTGTGCCCTCTTCGGGCCCTTCCAGCTCCTTCAGCAGCTCCGGCCCGTTGTTGCGGACGTTGCTGACGGCCGTGGTGACGGGGTAGGCGCGCATCAGCCCGGCGGGCGGCGGGGCGAGCAGCTCGCGCAGCTCGTCCGGGTCCGTGCGGGACGGATCGAGCCAGGCGTCCCAGCGGTCGGGCGTCAGCATCAGCGGCATCCGGGGGTGGATCTCGGCCAGGGCCCGGGGGCCGTCCGCCAGGGAGACCGCCAGGGGGCTCGTCTCGGCCTCGGTGGTGATGACGGAGCACGTCACCCACCAGGCCTGCGGGTGGTCGTCCGGCAGCGTCTTGTCACGCCAGAACTCGTACAGGCCGGCCATCGCGAAGACCGACCCGTCCGCCGGGGTCACGAAGTAAGGCTGCTTGCGGGGCCGCTTCTTCTTGCCCTCGACCTCCAGGTCGCGTTCCTGCTTGCCGGTGACCCACTCGTAGTAGCCGTCGGCGGGCAGGATGCAGCGCCGGGAGGTGAAGGCGCGGCGGTAGGACGGCTTCTCGTGGACGGTCTCCGCGCGGGCGTTGATCATCCGGGCGCCGCCCTCGGGGGTCTTCGACCAGGAGGGGACCAGCCCCCACTTCAGCGTGCGCAGCTGCCGGACCGGGCGCGGCTCGTCCGCATCCTTCAGCGGGCGGTCGAGGACGGCGTAGACCTCTTTGGTGGGCGCCACGTTGTAGTCGGGCTCCAGGGTCTCCTCGGGCTCCCACTTCTCGATCTCGAAGATCCCCGCGAGATCCTCCGGCCTACGACTCGACGCATACCGTCCGCACATATGCGATCACCCTCCGACCTGCGAAACGGCCACTTCAGTCAGCGCCAGACCAGGGGGCGAGTCGGCGCCGTGGCGTACCAGTGTCGCAGGTCGTGCGTCCCGCCCAAGGCGCGGGAGGCGAACGGCGCCGGACACGACTGGATCGTGGGGGACGGTCGGCATTCCAGGCTCCCCTCGACGCGCCTGTTCACCCCGCATTCCTTGGCCGGATCAACCGCATTTGCAGGCCTGCCGCCATGGCTGCAATCGCCACTCAATATGACCCATTTCAGAGAGTGGTCTATTCTCAAAGGGAGAGAATTCTCTCGCGCGGAGATATGCGAACCCTCATCACGCGCCCGCCGGGATCGCAATAGTCCAGTCAAAGCGGAGGCGCTATTCAACCCACTCGCGAAGCCTCCGCCGGTCATACCCGACCCACGCCGCTCCCGATCACCGACGTGACGGTGCGCCCGCCATAACTTCGTCGCCTTGGCAGCTTACGTCCAGATCAGCCCACTCGCGGTTGCTTTTCGGCCAACCCTCGGCGCGCTCGGCGCCCCGCAGCGGAACACAGGGAGAACCGGGGCATTCCCCACTCCGCACCCGACCCTCCACATGCAAAGCATGAGTAAAGTCACAATCAACCCATCACGCTGCGTCGAGCGTCCGCAGCCGGTCTTACACGCACAGCGATCATGGTGCCCATGGAGGCCGACCCGGCCCGCTGGACTCACCCTTGATTGATAGCGAAACCTTGCTTAGATTCGTGTCACCAGCGGGAGCCGGCTGACCTTCGGCACCCGCTCGACCGGAACGGGGAAATCGCAGTGCGAATCAATGGCAATCCACTGGTTTGGCAGAGAGCTCTCCCCGTTGACCACTCCAGGCACTCAGGGGTCGCGGCCCTGCCAAGCCCGCCCGGATCTCGGGCACACCCCTGAGACGACGAGCGCTGAGACCTGGACATCCGAACGACTCACCGCGGCCATGGGCCTGGCGACGCCCATGGTCATTTCGCGGTGAGGTTTCGCTGATTGCGTGAGAGCGGGCCCGCGGGCTCCAGCGGCCGGGTGCGGCGCCCCCGCCCGGCCGAATGCCAACTGGGGGAAGACTTTTTCATGCGCATACTCGTGGTGGAGGACGACGACCAGCTCGCCGAGACGCTGGTGCACCGGCTCGGCGAGGCAGGTCACGAGACGATCCGTGTCCGTACCGGGGCGAGAGCCCTGGAGCTGTTCGAGGACGTCGAACTCGTCATGCTCAGCCTGGAGCTCGAGGACCTCGACGGGCTCGACGTCTGCCGCCGGATCCGGGCGGCCGGTGATCTGCCGATCATTGCGTTCACCGACCGCGGCTCCGAACTCGACCGGGTGCGCGGACTGCGGGCCGGCGCGGACGACTGCCTCGGCAAGCCGTACACCTTCCGGGAGTTGATGGCCCGTGTCGACGCCGTGATGTGGCGAGTGCGTTTGTCCGCCCCGCACGCGAGGCGGGAGGCGAGCAGCACGATCACCTGCGGGCCGCTCGCCATCGACACGGCCACGCGGGAGGTCCGCCTCGACGGCACGGTGATCGAGGTCACCCGCAAGGAGTTCGACCTCCTGCACTATCTCGCCAGCCGGCCCGGTACCGTCCTCACCCGGCAGCAGTTGATGGCCGAGATCTGGGACGACCCGATGACCCACGTCTCCGGACCGCAGGCCAGCCGCACCATCGACACCCACGTCAGCGCACTGCGTGGCAAGCTCGGCGACAACCGCTGGATCCGCACGGTGCGCGGCGTCGGATTCCGCTTCGAGGAGCCCGTGGGCACCGCCCGACGGGCCTGAGCCGACCGGACCGGCCCGAGGCGCTCAGTCCTCGCCCCACACCAGATAGAGAATCGGATTCTCCCGGCTGGCCAGCTGGTGCAGCCGGACACTGCCGAGGTCCAGGAAGTCGCTCAACGCCTTCGTCTCACCGGGCCACTTGGGATGGGCGAGCTCGTCGAAGGCCAGGATGCTGCCCTTCGCCAGGTGCGGGCGGATCGCCTCCAGCGTGTCCCGCGTCGGCCGGTACAGGTCGAGGTCGAAATAGGCGAGGGCGATGACGGTCTCCGGGTTCTCCTGGAGGTATTGGGGAACGGTCTCACGTACGTCGCCCTGCACCACGAAAGTGCGCTGCGTGTGCCCGAACGGCTCGCCCACCTCGTGCGCGGCCAGCACCGCGCGCAGGTGCTCCACCTCGCCGTCGGGCACCGCGAACCGGCCGACGGCGGCGCTGGGCGTCGCCCGGTCGATCTCGGCGGTGTCGGGGAACCCCGTGAACGTGTCGAAGCCGATGACCCGGCGCAGCGAGTTGTAGGGCTCGTAGATGCTGCGCAGGGCGGTGAAGGCGGCGAGGTGACGGCCGTGCAGGACGCCGAACTCCATGATCACGCCGGGTACGTCGGCCAGCATGCGGTACAGGGTGTCCATGGCCAGAAGGTCGGCGAGCTGGTGCCGGCGCAGATAGACCGGAAGGTTGTCGATCAGGTATTCGGGCGGCATCGGCGTCTCGGTCAGCAGCTTGGTCAGACGGAGCCGGGAGTCACGTTCCTGCGCCGACTCGTGGGGTACGACCAGCGGGTCCCGGAACTGGCTGTCACTCATGAGGTTGTCCCTTTCTGGTGATCGGCGGCCCGGCCGCGCACCCGTGCGCGGCCGGGCCGTGCGGTGCGCACGGCGAGTGGAAGGGGCTCGGGGGCCGAAGGCGGTTCGGCGGGAAGGTCACTCCACGGACTGCGCCACCGGTTGAGCGAACTGCGTCGCGTACAGGCGGGCGTAGGCACCGTTCGCGGCCAACAGCTCGTCATGGCTGCCCTGTTCGACGATCCGTCCGGCCTCCATCACGACGATCGTGTCGGCCTCACGGACCGTGGACAGACGGTGGGCGATCACGAAGCAGGTGCGGCCTTCGCGCAGTCTCCGCAGTGCCCGTTGGACGAGCAGCTCCGTCCGGGAATCGACGAGACTGGTGGCCTCGTCCATGGCGAACACCGGTACGGGGGCGAGAAAGGCGCGGGCGATGGTGATCAACTGCCGCTCCCCGGCGCTGACGTTCTCCCCCTCCTCGCCGATGAGGGTGTCGTAGCCGTCGGGGAGGGTGCGGACGAAGTGGTCGACGTGGGTGAGCACGGCCGACTCGACAACCCGCTCACGCGGTGTGCCCGGGGCACCGTAGGCGATGTTCTCGGCGATGGTGCCGTTGAAGAGCCAGGGGTCCTGGGGGACGAGGCCGATGTGGCAGCGCAGTTCGGCGCGCGGGAGCTCGGCGATGTCCCTTCCGTCCAGCGTGATCCGACCGCCGTCCACCTCGTAGAACCGCATCAGCAGGTTCACCAGCGTGGTCTTGCCCGCTCCGGTCGGACCCACGATGGCCACGGTACTGCCGGGTTCCACGGTGAGGTCCAGTCCCTCGATGAGCGCAGGGCCGCCCGGGTATCCGAAGCTCACGTTCTCGAAGACGACCCGCCCGGCCGGGCGTTCGGCCACGGTGCGCTCCGCCGGGTCGGGCGACTGCTCCTCCTCGTCGAGCAGTTGGAAGACCCGCTCGGCCGAGGCGAGGCCGGACTGGATCAGGGCGGCCATCGAGGCCACCTGGCCGACCGGCTGGCCGAGTTGCTGGGAGTAGTGGAAGAAGGCCTGCACGTCGCCGATGGACAGCGAACCGGAGACCACGCGCAGACCGCCGATCACCGCGATCAGGACGTAGTTGAGGTTGCTCAGCAGTGCGATGGCGGGCCGGATCAGTCCGGAGCGGACCTGGGCCTTCGAACTCGCCACCGTCAGCGCCTCGTTGTGCCGCCGGAAGTCCTCCTCGGCCTCCTGGCTCCGGCCGAAGCCGCGAACCAGCTCGTGGCCGGTGAACATCTCCTCCACATGCCCGTTCAGCCGGCCCGTGGCCGCCCACATCTCACTGAAGTACGGCTGTGAGCGCCGGCCGATGACCTTGGCCACCAGCAGTGAACCCGGCACGACGACGGCCGCGATCAGGGCGAGCTGCGGCGATATCCAGAACATCATCGCGAGCACGCCGACGAGGGTGAACAGGGCCGTGGCGGCCTTGGCGACGGTCTGCTGGACGAACTCGTTGATGTTGTCGGTGTCGTTGCTGATCCTCGACATCACCTCACCGCGCGACCGCCCGTCGAAGTACGCCAGGGGGAGTCGGGCGAGCTTGGCGACCGCACGGGTGCGCAGCCGGTGGGTGAGGGACTCCGCGATCACGGCGGTGGCCCGTTCCTGGAACAGGGTGAGCCCCGCTGCGACCCCGACGAGGAGCAGGGTGCCGAGCAGCAGCCGGCCGACCGCCCTGAAGTCGACGCCGGTCCCGGCCGTGATCCCGTCGGCCACCACGTCCGTGGCGCGGCCCAGCAGCAGGGGCACCAGGGCGTAGACCCCGACACCGATCGCCGCCAGAGCCATGAGTCCGGCCAGCCGGGCACGCTGGGGCCGGAGCAGACCGAGCAGGCGCCGCCAGGCGTGACGCGGGTCCGTGGCCCGCTCCGTCGGGTGCGTGTCGGCGGGCCCGTCGGCCTCCGCGGCCGCGGTGCCGGTGGACTGGTCTTCGCTCACGGTGTCTCCTCCCCGGTCAGCTGGGAGGACACGATCTCCCGATAGGTCCGGTCCGAGGCCAGCAACTGGCTATGGCTGCCGGCGGCCGCGACCCGGCCCTGGTCCATCACGACGATCCGGTCGGCGTCGCGGACGGTGGCCACCCGCTGGGCCACGAGGACGACGGTGGCGTCCCCAGTCGCCTCGGCCAGCGCCGCCCGCAGAGCGGTCTCGGTGGCGTGGTCCAGGGCCGAGAAGGCGTCGTCCAGGACGTAGACCAGGGGGCGCGCCACCAGGGCGCGGGCGATGGACAGGCGCTGGCGCTGGCCGCCGGAGAAGTTGCCGCCGCCCTGCCCCACAGGGGCGTCGAGCCCTCCCGGCAGGTCCGCCACGAAGTCCCGTGCCTGGGCGATCTCCAGGGCCCGCCACAGCTCGGCGTCCGACGCCCGCGGATTGCCGTAGCGGAGGTTGTCGGCGACGGTGCCGGAGAACAGGTACGAGCGCTGCGGTACGACGGCCACCGTCGCGGCGAGAGCCGCAGGGGACAGGTCGCGCAGGTCCACGCCGTCGATCGACACCGTCCCCCGGTCGGGGTCCAGTTGGCGGGAGAGGAGGCCGAGCAGCGTGGACTTGCCGCTGCCCGTGGATCCTACGACGGCCGTCGTCCCGCCCGGCCGCGCGGTGAAGTCCACGCCGCGCAGCACGAGTTCGTCGGCACCGGGGTATCCGAAGTCGACGTCGCGCACCTCCACCAGGCCCCGCCTGTTCACCGGAGTGACCGGCGTGGCCGGCGGGGCGAGGCCGGGTTCGGTGTCCAGGACCTCCTGGACGCGTTCGGCGCAGACCCGGGCCCTGGGCAGCAGCATCAGCATGAAGGTGGCCATCACGGCGGCCAGCAGCAGCAGTTCCAGGTAGTGCAGGAAGGCCACGAGGTCGCCGAGGTGCATGTCGCCGCCCGCGACGCGGTGGCCGCCGAACCAGACCACGGCCAGGTTGGCGAGGTTGGGGACGAGCATGCACAGCGGCAGCAGCACCGCCGTGCCCCGGCCGATCCGCACCGACAGGTCCCTCAGGCCGGCGCTGGCCTCGGTGAACCGCTTCTGCTCGTGATCCTCGCGGCCGAAGGCCCGGATGACCCGGACGCCCGTGATCTGCTCACGCACGATCCGGTTGACGGTGTCGACGCGGCCCTGGGCGTCGGCCATCCACGGCACGAGGCGGCGCAGCACCAGCCCGACCGGCACCATCAGCAGCGGCAGGGAGGTCAGGACCAGCAAGGACATGGGAACGTCCTGGCCCAGGGCCATCACCAGTCCGCCGACTCCCATGATGGGCGCGGGCACCACGAGGTTGAGTGTGGCCGCGAGGATCTGCTGGACCTGCTGGACGTCGTTGGTCACCCGGGTGATGAGCGTGGCGGTGCCGAAGCGGTTCATCTCCCGCCGGGAGAAGCGCTGCACCCCCTCGAACAGGGCGGCCCGCAGATCGCGTCCGACCTGGGCGGCGAGACGTACGCCGCACCAGACGGCGGCCCCGGCGCACAGCACCTGTAAGAGGGTGACGGCCAGCATGAACCCGCCGACGGCCAGGATGTACGCGGTGTCGCCGCGGGCCACGCCGTTGTCGATGATGTCGGCGTTCAGGGTGGGCAGCCACAGGGTGGCGAAGGTCTGGACGAGTTGCAGCACGACCAGCAGGGCGACCGTGCGGCGGTACGGCCGCAGGCGCTCGCGCACCATCGCGACGAGGACGGACCGGCCCGGACCGCGCCGCACGGGGGGCGCGGTCCGGGTGTCGGCGGGGCCGACCGGCGCAAGCGTCACCGAAAGTCCTGGGCGTGGTCGGCGACCCACTGACGGAACGTGCGGGCCGGCCGGCCGGTGACCTCCTCCACGGTGTTCCACACCGGCTGGTCCATCGTGGCCATCGTGGCGTAGGCGGCGAACATTCCGTCGATGTCCGGGTCCGTCCAGCCCTCGGCACGCATCTGTTCGCGCAGCGTGTCCAGCGGGATCTCCTCGAACCGGACGGGCCGGCCGAGGACCTCCCCGATGATGCGGACCTGCTCGATCTGGCTGATCGGCGCGGTGCCGCTGAGCATCAGCTTCCGTCCCACGTAGGCGTCCTCGGTCAGGGCGCGCACCGCTACGGCGGCGAGGTCGGCCTCATGGACGAGGGTCCTGGTGGCCTCGCCGAACGCTTCGCGGACCACGCCCTCGCGCACCTGGTCGGCCCACTCCAGCAGTGACGCGGCGAAGCTGGTGGAGCGCAGGAACGTCCATTCGGCACCGGACTTCTCGATCAGCCGCTCCAGGCCGGCGTGGAACTGGTTGATCGGGTCGCCCTGGTCCTCCTTGTCCTCCTCGACGCCCGCAGAGGACAGGTACACGATGCGGCCGGTGCCCTCCGCGAGGACGTCGACGACCGCGGGCGCGTCCGCGAGCGGCAGGGAGGGCCAGACCAGGAAGGCCGCATCCACCCCGGCCACAGCCGGACGCAGGGTTTCGGGGGAGGTGAAGTCGCCCTGGAACACCTCGGCCGCGTCGGGGAGCCCGGCGGTGTCCGGGTTGCGGACCAGGGCCCGCACGGCACGCCCCTCGGCCAGGAGTTGATGGACGACCTGCCTGCCGACGTTCCCGGTCGCTCCGGTCACCAGGATCACGTCTTGCTGCGCCATGGAGGGGCTGCCTTTCCATCTCGTGAGGGATGCGTACGTCGTACGCTTGCGTACATCGTACTCATGGATACACTGTACGCAACGGGCTTCGGTGCACAACGACGAGCAGGGGAACGGAAATTGGCCACGTCAGGAAGAGCAGAGGCGACCGGGCCGTCGGACGCTCTGTGGCTGCGACCGCAGCGTGCCAAGCGCGCACCGCAGGTGGCCCTGTCGCGGGACGAGATCGCCCGCGCCGCGCTCGCCATCGCCGACACCGAGGGCGCCGAGGCGGTGACCATGCGCCGCATCGCGCAGGACCTCGGATGCGGCACGATGTCGCTCTACCGCCATGTCCGCACCAAGGACGAGGTGTTCGAGCTGATGGTGGACACCGCCCTCGGCGAGGAGGACCGGCCGGCCACGGCCTCCGGGGACTGGCTGGAGGACCTGCGCAAACTCGCGATGGCCAAGCGGGCGGTGCTGCTCGCCCATCCCTGGCTGGCCCGGCTCATCGCCGGGCGCCCCGTGCTGGGCCCGAACGTTCTGGCCTCCACGGAGTTCGCGCTGTCCGTGGTGGCAGGCCTCCCGCTGTCGACGAACGACCGGGTGCGCGTCGTCAACACGCTGCACTCCTTCGTCAACGGCTTCGTACAGACCGAATTGGAGGAGCGCGCGTGGCGCCGGCCGGCCGCGTCGACGGGCGAGGACCGCGCCGGGAACGATCCCGGGGACTGGCGCACCCGCACGTTGCCCTATCTGCGCCACGTCATCGACAGCGGCGACTACCCGCACTTCACCCGCATGGTGAACGAGGCCGACTCCTACCCCGACACCGACGCGGACTTCGCCTGGCAGCTCCAGCGCGTACTGGACGGCCTGTCCACCCTCGCCGAGCGCTGACGGGCCACCGGGCAGCGCTCAGGGGACCAGACCGGGGGCGATGCCGCCATCGACCCGCAACGCTCCGCCGGTGGTGGCCGAGGACCGGTCGGAGGCGAGATAGACGATCAGGTCGGCGACCTCCTCGGGCCGGATCAGCCGCCGCACCAGGGAGGTCGGCCGTACCTGAGCCACCACGGCCCGCTCGGCCTCCGCGAAGGACGAGTCGCTCTCCCGCGCCCGCTGGGCCACGTACCGCTCGATGCCCTCGGTGCACGCCGGGCCCGGCAGGACCGCGTTGACCGTGACGCCGGTTCCCGCCATCTCCTGCGCCATTCCCCGGGACACGGCGAGCTGGGCGGTCTTGGACACGCCGTAGTGGACCATCTCCGTCGGCGGCAGCACCGCCGACTCGCTGCTGACGAACACCACCCTGCCCCAGCCGCGCTCGGCCATCCGCGGCACATAGTGGCGGGCCAGTCGGACGCCGGCCAGCACATTGACCTCGAACAGCCGCCGCCATTCCTCGTCGGGGACGTCGAACAACGGGATCGTCGTGTACACACCGGCGTTGTTCACCAGCACGTCGGCCTCGGGCACCGACGCCACCAGCCGGCCGACGTCGGCCTCGCGGGAGACGTCCGCCGCTACGCCCGTGATGTGCGCGTCCGGCAGCTCGGCCCGCAGGTCCGCGACGGCCCGCTCGACGCGCTGCTCCGTACGCCCGTTGACCACCACGCGGGCGCCGGCCCGGGCCAGTGCCGCGGCCGTCGCCCGGCCCAGGCCCGAGGTGGAGCCCGTGACCAGCGCGGTGCGTCCCGATAGATCGATCCTCATCGGCTGGTGCTCCCCTTGTCCCACATGTCCTGCAACGATTCCTTCAGTGAGATGCGCGGCTCCCACTGAAGCCGCTCCCGCGCGCGCCGGATGTCGGCCTGGATCCAGTCGGCGCCCAGACTGCGCACCGGCGCCGCCTTCTCGGTCACGGCCGCCGGGGACAGCCCAGCCGCCGCCAGGCAGAGGGCGACCACCTCGCGCATCGGTACGGCGACACCGCTGCCGATGTTGAAGACCTGGCCGGCCACGGGCAGTTCGGCCGCCCGCACCGCGGCCTCGGCGACGTCGCGCACATCGATCCAGTCGCGCATCGCGTCCGCGATGGCCAGTTCGAGAGGCCGGCCGTGCACCGCGTCCCGCAACAGCGGCAGCAGCTTGCCCGGGAAGCTGGCGGGTGAGGGGTCCGGGCCGCAGGTGTTGACCAGGCGCAGGACGACGCCGTCGACCGCGCCCGCTCGGGCGGCCCGCAACACCACCTGCGATCCGGCCAGTTTGGAGCGGGCGTAGGCGTTCACGGGCCGGGGCTCCACGTCCTCGTCCAGGGGCACGCCGGCCGCTCCCGGTCCGTACTCGTGGATGGTGCCGATGTGGACCAGGCGGCGCCTCCCGGGGAGGGTGTCCATCGCCTCGACGAGCCGTTCGGCCACCGCCACGTTCGCGCTGGTCAGTTCCTCCTCGTTGCGGTCCCAGCCGTCGGTGGCGTTGGCCGCGTCGGTGGCGTTGACCACGACCTCGGCGTCCGCCTCGGCCAGCAGCCGCACGATCGCCTCCGTGGCCGCCCGGGTCAGGTCCACGGACCTGAAGGCGAAGCCCGCCAGATGGGCGGCCGGGGTGCGGGCCACGGCCAGCACCCGGTAGCCGCGCCGGGCGAAGGCGGCGCAGACGTGCCGCCCGATGCATCCGGTGCCACCCAGCACCAGGACACCGGGCCGCCTCTCGGGCGCCGACAACGTACCTTCCTGCATCGATCCTCCGGGTGTGCGGACGGGAGTGGATGGACGGGCGGGGCGGTTCAGCGGGGCACCCCGCCGGTCAGACCGGTGCTGTGGTGCCCCCGCTGTTCGGCCAGGGTCCGGACGGTCCGGGCCAGCCCCTCGGTCAGCGCGATCCGCGGCCGCCAGCCGGTGATCTCACGAAACGCCGAGGAGTCGACCTCGTAGCTGTGGAAGTCGGTCGCCTCGGCCTTCTCGGGCGGCCGCACGCTGACCACGGGCACCGGAGGCAGCCCGGTCTGCCTGGACACCAGTTCGGCGATCGTGGCGAACACCTCGCCCAGGTGTGTCGTGTTCCCGCCGCCGATCAGCCAGTGCCCGCCGGCCAGTGCGTCCGGATGGCGCAGGGCCGCGGCGAAGGCCCGCGCCACGTCGTCCACATGGATCAGGTCGCGCAGCACGGTGCCGTCGTGCCACAGCGTGAGCCGTTCACCGGCCAGCGCCCGGCGGATCATCGTGGACACCACGCCCCGGTCCGGTGCGTGGGACTCCGGCTCGTGCCCGAAGACCGTCGGCATGCGCAGGGAGATTCCCCGCAGCAGCCCTTGTGCCGTGGCGTGCTTGAGTGTCTCCTCCGCCGCGAGCTTCTGGCGGTCGTACGCGCCCGCCGGGGCGTCGTGCTCGCTGCCGTCGATGCGGGTCCGGCCCGCCAGGCCGACTTGGGAGATCGTGCCGGCGAACAGCACGACCGGGGCGGGACCGCGGCGCGGGGTGCCGGCGAGCGCGTCCACCAGGTCGGTCATCAGCCCCCGGTTGACCCGCTCGGCCAGCGCGTCGTCGGCCTCCAGCCGCCACCGTGTCGTGCCGACCATGTGCGCGACCAGATGCACCACCGCGTCGGAGCCCTCCACCGCCCGTGCCAGCTCACCGGGCGCGAGCAGGTCCGCCGTGCGCACGTCGACATCCGCCACGGCGCCCGCGGGCACCGGCGTAGGACGCCGGGCCACCGCTCTGAGCCGGATCGGGAGACGGGCCAACCGACGGGTCAGCGCGCATCCGATCAGGCCCGACGCGCCCAGGACCGTCACCCGCGGGACCCCTTCGACGCTGGTCTCCCCTATTCGCATCGTGCCCTTTCCTGCATTCGGTAGCGATGTCGCGGCACGCCGGCTCAGCCTCGGAACTCGGCGGTGAGCCGTTCGAGGACCGGTACGACCTCGGCCGGGCCGGGGGCGGACAGCATGTCCCGGTGGATCTCCGCCGCGCCCCGCTGGAAGGACGGCTCCTCAAGGATCCGGGCGAGTTGGGCGGCGATCCGCTCGGGGGTGGCCTCGGAGCGTTCGGTGAACAGACCACCACCGGCACCCGCGACGTACCGTGCCAGGGCCAGGTGGTCGCCCATCGTCGACGGCATGATCAGCTGCGGGACCCCGTGCGCGGCGGCGGCCGCGAAGGTACTGGTGCCGCCGTGGTGGACGATCGCCGCGCAGTCGGGCAGCACCAGGTCGAGCGGTACGTAGTCGATGGCGCGCACGTTGTCCGGCAGCGTGTAGGAGGCGTCGAACTGCTCAGCCGTCACCGTCGCCACCACCTCGACGTCGAGGGCGGACACCGCGGCGAGCAGCCCGGTGATCAGCTCCTCGTCGTCCTTGAAGTACTTGCGCAGGCTCAGCCCCATGGTCAGGCACACGCGAGGCCGCTGCGGTTTGTGCATCAGCCACTGAGGAACGACGCCCGGGCCGTTGTACGGGACGCGGCGCAGCGGGACGTAGCGCAGTGCGGACGGCAGCCGCATCCGCTGCGGCATCAGGTCCACGCTCCACTGGCCGGTGATCAGTTCGTGGTCCTGAGGACGGCCGAGCCGCCGCAGCGCCCCCGCCATGGCGTCGAGCGCGAGAGCCGGGTCGGGGCCCTCGGCCGCGCCGAGGAGTGCGGCCGTCTCCTCGGCGAACCAGGCGAAATGGTCCAGGCCCCACAGGACGCGGGCCTGGGCGGCACCACAGGCGCGGGCGGCGAGGGCGGCCCCGAAGCACATCGGGTCCCACAGGACCAGGTCGGGGCTCCACGCGCGGGCGAAATCCATGAGGTCGTCCAGCGCCGGGGGTGTGCCGGGCTCCGGACCGTGGCCGAGTGCGATCGTCGAGATCAGGCGGTAGCGGACCGCTTTGCGCACCTGGGGGTCGGTGGCGTCGACGCCCAGGCGCGCGGCGAGGCGCTCCAGCCGGTCGTCGCCGGCGACCTCGGGCAGCACTGCCCCGAGGTCCGCCGTCCGGCCGACGGGCACCGCCTTGAGGCCCACGGCGGTGATCTCGTCGGCCATGTCCGGCGCCGCCGCCACGCAGACGTCGTGTCCCATGGCCTGGAGGGTGTGCGCGAGCGGGACGACGGGATACAGGTGGGCCGTGGCCGGGAAGATCGAGAACAGGACGCGCATCGCTTCTCCGGTGTGTGCGGTTCGGGTGGTCGGGGGCGCCGCTCGCGCGGTGTCGCGCGCGGCTCAGCCCGCGGCGAGCGCGGTCATCCGGGGAACCAGGGCGGCCGGTGCGGGCAGGGCGGCGATGTCCGCGCTGACCTCGGCCGCTCGCGCGCGTGGGGCGGGATCGGTCAGCAGCCGCTCGCAGGCGGCGATGATGTCCTCCTGCGTGGCCTGCGCGGCCGGGATGGTGACGCCGGCGCCGTAGTCGGAGATGAGCCGGGACTGGAGCACGGAGATGTGCATCTTGGCGATGTTGAGCTGCGGCACTCCCGCGTTCAGCGCCACCATGCTGGTGTTGGTGCCGCCGTGGCTGACGATCAGGTCGCAGGTCGGCGCGACCACGTCCAGCGGGGTCCAGCCGGCCCTGACGTCCGGCAGCTCGGCCCGGATCGGCGCGGCGATCTCCTCGGGGGCGGCGACGACGAGTTCCGCGTCCAGCGTGCCCGCGGTCTTCACGAGCTGCCGCAGGAAGTCGGAGCCGCGGCCCAGGGCGTCGAAGGTCTTCTCGTCGGTGACCCGGGTTCCGGTGGTCACGCAGATCCTGCGACCGGCGCCCCGCGTGTACATCCAGGGCTCCACGCGGCGTTGCAGGTTGGCCGGGATCCATCGCATCAGCTCCCCGCCCTCACCACCGCCCGTGCGCCCGCGCAGGAGCAGGGGCGGGCAGAAGTCCAGGACCAGGTCGGGGCGGGGCAGCCCGTCCAGGCCCAACGCGTCCAGTTCCGCCCGCAGTTCCTCCTCGCCGCCCACGTCGTAGCCCTGCCACTCCCCCAGGCCCCAGGGGTGGCGCACGTAGGGCACCCCCAGTTCGAGCGCGAGGAGCTGGGCCGCGTAAGCGAGCCTGCCGCCGACCACGACGTCGGGACGCCACCCGGCGGCCACCTCGCGCAGGGTGGGCAGGCTGCCGCGGCTCAGCCGCGCGTACCAGCGGCCCACCAAGCGCATCTGCTGGGCGGGGTCCTTCAGCATCTCATCGGGGCGTTCGGAGCCGTCGGTGGAGAGGATCTCCAGCTCGGACGTCCTGGCCATGGACAGCGGGGGCAGGCCGAGCCCCTCCACGTAGGGGAGGTTCTCTTCGAGAGTGGCGACGAGCACCTCGTGTCCGGCGCCCCGTACGGCGCCGGCCAGCGGGGCGAAGGCGAATACGGTGGCGGGGCTGCCACCGGTGACGAACAGGAACCTCAACGGTCCTCCCTGGTCGGGGCCGGCGCCGGGCGCCGGCGATGTCTGCGGCACGGGGCGGGTCAGGGACGGGCGGCGAGCTGTTCGAGGCCCTCCACGACCGCCGCCGTGCTGGGCATGCGCTCCGCCTCGCGGCGCAGTCCGGCGGCCACTTCGCGGTACGACGGCTCGGTGACGATCCGTACGACGGCGTCGCGCACCCGGGCCGGGTCGTCCTGGGCCTCGGCGGTGTCGAGGGTGATGCCCGCGCCGACCTCGGCGAGGCGGTCCCCGTTGGCCCACTGGTCGGCCGCTTGGGGCAGGGCCAGTTGGGGCAGGCCGTGGACGGTGGCCGTGGTGACGGTGCCGGTACCGCCGTGGTGGACCATCGCGTGGCAGCTGTCCAGGAACAGGTGCAGCGGGGTGGGGCCGATGACGCGGACGTTGTCCGGGACGTCCCCGACGCGCTCGGCGTACTCCGGCTCGATCGTAGCCACCGCCTCGGTGCCCGTCAGCCCGTCGAAGGCGTGCAGCACGCGGCGCATCAGGGGCACGCCGTTCAGCGCGAGGGTCCGCGCACCCATGGACACCACGACCCGGCGCCGAGCGCCGTCGCCCGGCGGGGACAGCCATTCGTCGGACAGCCAGGACGGCAGCGGTCCGTTGCCGTTGAACGGGACGTTCCTGATCGTCCGTGCCGGTTCGGCGTCGGGCAGTTGCAGCGAGGGCGGGCACGGGTCCAGCACGACGGTGGGATCAGGCAGCGCGGGCAGGCCCAGCTCACGGCAGAGTCCGGCCAGGCCCGGCCGGGCACCCTCACGCATGGCGCGGGAGAGGGGGTCGACGCCCCAACGGTGGTGCGCGACCGGCACACCGAGGACGCCGCCGACGACGAGCGACTTGAACTCGAGGGGGTCGGAGACGATCAAGTCGGGGCGCCAGGCGCGGGCGAAGCGCAGATACTCCGGGACCAGCCGCACGGTGTGCTCGATCCAGGTGTCGGGGTAGCCCGCGAGATCCTCCGGGGCGGGGCGGCCGTAGGTGTGGATGAGCCGCTCCTCGCCTCTCAGATGGCCCACGATGGTGTCGTCGGTGCCGACCCGCTCCCCGATCACGACGGCGTTCAGGCCCGCCGACCGCACGGCGGCCAGGATGTCGGGCTGCCCGAGCACCAGCACCTCGTGGCCGGCCGCCCGCAGCGCGCAGGCCAGCGGGACCAGGGGCAGGAAGTGCGTGGACAGGGGCGTGCTGGTCACGAGGACACGCACGGGGCCTCCTCCTTGTCCTCGGCCTTCTCGGCCCTCTCGGCCTTCTCGGCCCTCTCGGCCCTCTCGGTCTCCTGGCCCGCCAGCCGTTCCAGGCTCGGCACGACCCGGGCGGGGGTGGGCATGAGTTCCATCTCGCCGCGCAGCTGGTCGACGGCGGCGCGGTAGGCGGGCTCGGCGAGCAGGTCGGCCACCGCTTCGGCGACCCGTCGCGGGTCGTCCTGGGCCTCGGCCGTGTCCAGGGTGATCCCGACCCCGGCAGCGGTCAGCCGCTCGCCGTGGGCGAATTGGTCCGCCATCTGGGGCAGGGCGAGCTGCGGCAGCCCCGCCCAGGTCGCGGTCAGGGTGCTCGCTCCACCGCCGTGGTGGACCATCGCGTCGCACGTGGACAGCAGCAGGTGCAGCGGTACGGGGTCGACCATCCGCACGTTGGGCGGGACGGGCCCGACCCGGTCCCGGTAACCGGGGCCGACGGTGGCCACGATCTCGACGTCGCCCAGGGCACCCAGGGCGTGCAGCACGGTGCGCATGTGCGGGACACCGTTGAGGGCGAGGGTGCGTGAGCCGAGCGAGACGGCGACGCGGCGAGTGCCGGTCGGCCCGCGTTCGATGTCCTGCCGGAGCCAGTCGGGCAGGGCGCCGTTGCCGTTGTAGGCGACGTAACGCAGGGGCGCGCCCTCCTTCGTCCCGGGCAGGCGCAGCCCCGGCGGGCTGGGGTCGAGCAGCAGGTCGGGCTCGGGGAGTTCGGCCACTCCGGCGTCCCGGCACCAGCGGGCGAGATGGGGGCGCATCGCGGCGCGGGCCTCGTCCCCGAAGGGGTCGGCGCCCCAGCGGTGGTGGACCACCGGGACGCCGAGGGCCCCGCCGACGATGAGCGAGCAGTACTCCAGTGTGTCCGCGAGGACGAGGTCGGGCCGCCAGGCGCGGGCCAGTTCGAGGTAGCGCGGCAGCAGGTACCGGGCGTGGTTCATCCATGCCCAGCCGTGCTGCCCGGCGGTCTCGGGGGTGGCTCGCGGGATCGCCTCGATGGGGCGCCGCTCCTCTCCGAGGAAGGCGCGCACGATGTCGAGGCCGTGGAAGGGGTCGCCGACCGGTACGGCGTTGAGCCCGGCCGCGGCGATGTCGTCGAGGACGTCGGGCTGTCCGGCCACCAGGACCTCGTGGCCCGCGGCGCGCAGGGCCCAGGCCATGGGGACCAGCAGGGTGAAGTGGGAACCCGCCGGGGTGGTGATCATGAGTACGCGCATGCGGTGTCCTCACTCGGTGCGGTCGGGGAGCCGGCCGGGAGGGGCCGGAGGCGGTGCCGGGTCGTCAGTTCCTCCAGCAGCGGTACGACCTCGGCGGGGCCGGGAGTGGCCAGCAGATCCCGGTACAGTTCGTCCGCTCCGCGCGCGTACGCGGGGTCGTGTACCAGCGCGAGCAGCCCGTCCCGCAGGGCGTCCAGTGTGAAGGCGTCGCCGTCCAGGGCCAGTCCGGCGCCGCGTCGCTGCACGAAGTGGGCGGTGCCCGCCGAGATGCCGCTGTCCCAGGAGCTGAGCGCGCCGGTGACGAGCTGTGGGACGCGGTGGGCGGCCGCCGCTGCGAAGGTGCCGAAGCCGCCGTGGTGGACCATCGCGGAGCAGGTCGGGAGCAGCTGGTTCAGGGGGACGTAGTCGACGGTGCGGACGTTGTCGGGGACGCGGTGCGCCGCGCGCAGCTGGCCGGCGTCGAGGGTGGCGACGATGTCCAGGTCGATGTCGGCGAGCAGGTCCAGGACCTCCGGGATGGGGACGGTGCTGGCGATGTCACGCTCGCGGTTGGTGACGCCGAGGGTCAGGCACGCGCGGGGCCGGTCGGGTGGGTCGCGCAGCCAGTCGGGCAGGACGCCGACGCGCTGGTAGGGGATGGCTCGTACCGGGACGGTGCGGTTGGTCAGGGGGAGCCGCATGCCGGGCGGCATCAGATCGAGAGTCCACTGGCCGAGGAACATCTCGTCGTCGGCGTCGATCCCGAAGCGGCGCAGCATGGGCTCGGTCAGCAGGGTGAGGGGGTCGTCGACCGGGTCCGCGCCCGGGCGCCTGCTCAGCTCGGCGCAGGCGGCCCGGATCCAGCCGAAGTAGTCCAGACCCCACAGCAGGCGTGCGTGTGCGGCGCCGGACATGCGGGCGGCGACGGGGGCGGCCAGGAAGGCCGGGTCCCACAGGATCAGGTCGGGTTGCCATGTGCGGGCGAAGTCGACGAGGTCGTCGACCATCGCCCGCTGTCCGGCGGCGGGCGGACGTCCCGGGTAGTGGAAGGACAGCACGGGCAGCATGCGGTGCCGGAAGCACTCCCACAGGTGCGCCTGCTCGGGCCCCGGGTCGAGGTCGCGGGCGAGCCGGTCCAGCCAGGCTTCGTCGAGCGGCGCGGCCGGCGTCAGATCGACCTGCCGGCCCAGCGACACCGCGGTGAGTCCGGCGGCGACGGTGGTCTCGGCGAGGCCGGGGTAGCTGACGACGCGTACCTCGTGCCCGGCGTTCTGAAGGGCCCAGGCCAGCGGCACGATCGGATAGAGGTGGGTGGTGGCGGGCCAGGTGGCGAACACCACTCGCATGGGAGCGCACTCCTTCGCTGTTCGCGCGCGCGGCTCGGCCGCGCACGGATCGGGACGGCCCGGGTGTCGCTCAGCGGACCTCGACGATTTCGAACTGGCCCTGCTGGGCGAGCAGTTTCCCGCTCGCGTCGCGGACCCAGGTCACCAGGACGTGGCGGCCCTTGCCGAGGGGCACCTGGATGTCCGCGGACCGGCCCGGGGACAACGGCAGACAGCCCAGGCCCACGGAGGTGTCGAAGGGCGGGGTGGGCGAGGCCCCGTCGTTCAGGGCGTCGAAGAACTCCTGGAGTTCGGCGCGGGTGACGTCCTTGTCGAGCGGGAAGAGGACGGCCTCGTTGTACTGGCCGGCGAGCGTGTTGACGAAGCGGAAGGGCCGGTCGGCGCGCAGGGTGCCGCGCACCTCGAACCGGGGTCCGGCGCCGGTGTCGTGCGAGACGATGGTGGCGCTGGGCCGGACGGCGCGGCCCGAGGCGGACCCTGAGACGGTGAGCCGCTGTTCACGCGGCTGGGCTCCCTCCAGCGTGTGGAGGTAATCGAACAGCAGGTACTGGCCGGGTTCGAGGGTCTGGGTGAACAGGCCGGGCCGGCCGGGGTGGACGACCGCTCCCCCGAGGTACGTCAGTGCCCCGCCGTCACCGATCCGGGCCAGGCCGACCCATCCGGAGCCCTCGTGGGTGGTGGTGGAGCGGAAGGTCGTCGGTCCGGGCGTGGCGGTGGCCGGTGCCGTCATCGCCTTGTCGGTCGAGGTGATGTCCAGGATCCGCGCGTCCCGCGCCGCGGACGCCGCGATGGCTCGTGGGCCGGCGTCGGCCGCGTCGGCGACGGCCGGAGCCACGCTGCCGGCCAGCAGCAGGAGGGCGACGGTCGTGGCGGTGGCGGTCCTGCGGGCCAGGGGGCTGTGCATGAGGTGCTCCCGGTGGTGATCGGTGGATGCGGGCCGGGGATCCGAGGCGCCCTGCCGGGCCGGGCGTCGGCGCTCCGGTCGGAAGGGAATCCGGTCAGGCCGCGCTCGCCCGCGCGGGTCGCACCGCGACGAACAGACCGGGCCCTGCCTTCTCGGCGGGCAGGTAATGCCCCATCAGGCCGCTTCGTTCGATGGCGGCTTCGTAGTCGGCGCGCTCGAACAGCGTCATCCGGTGGGTGTCGGAGAAGTGCCGGATGCCGTCCTCGGGGTCGGCGATGACGTAGTGCACGTCCATTCGGGTGGCACCGGCGTCGGACGTGGAGTGCGAGATCCTGGCGATGGTGCGGCCGTCGACCGTGATGACGTCGGCACCGACGTGGCCGTCGAGGAAGTCCTCGGGGAACCACCACGGTTCGACGACGAGGAGTCCGCCGGGGTTGAGATGGCGGGCCATGCAGCGCAGGGTGGCGTCGAGTTCGTCGGTCCGCGTCGCGTAGGCGATGGAGCTGAACAGGCACAACACGACGTCGTAGGTGGTCCCCGTGTCGAAGGCGCGCATGTCGCCCTGGTGGAAGCGCAGTCCGGGTGCCCGGGTGCGGGCGACGCGCAGCATGTCCTGCGACAGGTCGATGCCCTCCGCACGGTCGAAGTGGGGTGCGAGGTGGACGAGATGGGACGCGGGGCCGCACGCCACGTCGAGCAGGGAGGTGGCGCCGGGGCGGTACTCGGTCACCAGGTCGACGATGCGGGCCGACTCGGCCGCGTAGTCCTTGCCCCGCCCCCGGTAGATGGCCTCATACACGTCGCCGTGGTCGAAGAGGCTGGTGGCAGTGGTGTCGGTCATGTTCCGCCTTTCGTGTCCAAGTGGGGAGCCAATGACGTGCGGGGCGAGTCGGCGGGGGCGGGTGGCCGGGTGTTCAGGAAGCCGCGCCGGTCGCCCCAGCCCGCCGCGGTGTCGGCGGCCATCTGGTTCAGGCGGGCCGCCACGACCTGGTCGAAGCCGTCCATGAAGTACTCGTCGCCGGGCCGGGGGTCGACACCGGGACCGGAGGCGAATCGCTCGGCCACCTCACGGAGTGTCGTGCCGGGGCCGACCCGTCCGGCCACATAGCGCTCGGCGCCGGCCAGGCCGGGGAAGCCGGCCTCCCGGTAGAGGTAGACGTCGCCGAGGAGGTCGATCTGCGCGGCCACCGGCAGATGGCCGGCCGGCCGCATGTCCTCGGGGCGGATACGGGGGAGCACGGCGCCCGCCCCGGCCTTCAGGCCGTGCAGGGCGTAGCCGAGGTCGACGCGCAGGGTGGGGGTCAGCCGGGCCGCCTTCTCCTCGAAGGCGTGGAGTACGTCTCGCAGTTCGCTTCTCTCCCGCTCGGTGAGCCGGCCGTCGGGACGGCCGCTGTAGTCCTCACGGAGGTTCAGGAAGTCCACGGGGCGGTCGGGGGCCCCGGCGTCGAGTTCGGCGATGAAGTCGACGAGCCCCAGCAGGCGGTGGGCCCGGCCGGGCAGCACGATGTGGTTCAGACCCAGCCGCACGGGGTGCCCTTGTGCGGAGCGCAGCCGCTGGAAGGCCAGGAGGTTGTCCCGCACCCGGGTGAAGGCGCCCTTCTTGCCCGTCGTCGCCTCGTACTCGGCGTCGTCGAGTCCGTACAGCGAGGTGCGCACGGCGTCCAGGTCCCACAGCCCGGGCTGCCGCCCGAGCGTCTGCGCGGTGAGGGAGAAGGCGTTGGTGTACAGCGTCATGCGGAAGCCACGGGAGGCGGCGCGGGCGACCAGGGCGCCGAGGCCGGGGTTGGTCAGGGGCTCCAGCCCGCCGGAGACGTACAGGGCGTGCGGGTTGTGCGTGGGCATCTCGTCGATCACCGAGGCGAGCACTGCGTTGCCCTCGTCCAGCGCGGACGCCGCATAGCGCGCGCCGGTGACGCGGACACAGAAGTGGCAGCGGAACATGCAGGTGGGGCCGGGATAGAGCCCGAGGATGTGGGGCAGGGCGGGAGTGCCGGTCAGGGCCGCCTGCAAGGCGCCCGCCTCCTCCAGCGGCAGAACGGTGTTGGACCAGTACTTGCCGGCGGGCCCGGCGAGGACGGCCGCGCCCAGTTCGGGCACGCGCCGGGACAGCTCCAGCAGCCGCCCGAAGGCGCCCTTGTCGGTCCCGAGCCGGCGGCGGACCTCCTCCAGCGGCGTGAACGGCTCGTTGCCGTAGTGGCGGCACAGCTCGATCAGAGGGGGAGCCACCCGGGCGGCCTCGTCGGTGGCGCAGTGCCCGTCCTCCACCAGGACGGCGGCCAGCGCCGGCACGGCCGTCGCGGGGTCGGCGCCGGGCAGGGCGCAGCGTTCGACGGCCTCCCGGGCCCGGCCGGTCGTCGACGTCGTTCCCGGGATCATGCTCCGGCTCCTTTCTGCCGGCGGGCCGACACTTCGTGGCCGTGCGTCACGGCGAGCCGGATCACGTTGCAGATCCGGCGGATGTCCTCGCGGGAGACGACGGAACCGGTGGGCAGGGCCAGGGCGCGGGCCGCCAGCCGCTCGCTGTGCGGCAGCCGTACCGAGCGGCGGGAGCGGTAGGGCTCCAGCTCGTGGCAGGCGGGTGAGAAGTACGGCTTCGCCATGGCGTTCTCGGCGCGCAGCACCCGCATCAGCAGGTCGCGTCCGATGCCGGTGCGTTCCTCGTCGACCAGCACGACGACGTACTGGTAGTTGTGCGCCTCGCCGGGCTCGTGCGGTACGACCGTGATGCCCGGCAGATCGGCCAGTTCGGCCCGGTAGAAGGCGAAGTTGTCGTGGTTGTGCCGGACGGCCGCGGGAAAGGAGTCCAGGGACGTCAGCGCCATGGCCGCCGAGGCCTCGCTCATCTTGCCGTTGGTCCCGCCGGCCGGGTGTCCCTCGGGCAGGCCGATGCCGAAGTTGTGCAGGGCGCGCACCCGCCGCAGGAGTTCGTCGTCGTCGCTGACGATCGCCCCGCCCTCGAATCCGTTGACCACCTTGGTCGCGTGGAAGCTGAAGACCTCGGCGGTGCCGAAGCCCCCGACGGGCCGGCCGGCGTGGCTGCACCCGATGGCGTGCGCCGCGTCGAAGAACAGCGGCAGCCCGTGCTCGGCGGCGAGTTTCTCCAACTCGTCGACGGCGCACGGCCGGCCCCACAGGTGGACGCCGACGATCGCTCCGGTGTCGTGTCCGATCCGGGCCGCGACCTCGTCGGGGTCGACGCCGCCGGTCAGCGGGTCCACGTCGACGAACACCGGCTCCAGGCCGATCCAGCGCGCCGCATGGGCCGTGGCGGCGAAGGTGAGCGACGGCATGATGACCTCGCCGGTCACCTCGGCCGCGTGGAACAGCAGTTGCAGGCCGGTGGTGGCGTTGCAGGTGGACACGCAGCTGCGGACACCCGCGATCTCGGCCACGCGGTCCTCGAACTCCAGGGCCAGCGGGCCGCCGTTGGTGAGCCACTGGTTGTCCAGCGCCCAGTTCATGCGGTCGAAGAGCCGGGCGCGGTCGATGTGGTGCGGGCGCCCGACGTAGACGGGCTGGAGGAAGGCGGAGCGGCCGCCGAAGAGCGCGAGGTCGCCGACGGCTCGCTTCATGTCGTCCCCCAGGTGGATGTCGGTGCGGCGACGCGGTACACCTCGTCCAGGAGATGCGCCTGGCGCAGACACTCGGAGTGGTCGGGTGACGTCCCCGAGCGCACCGCCGCGGCGAACGCGCTGAGCGTGTTGCCGACCTGGTCGTCGGCGGGCAGGACGATCTCGCGGCTGCCGCCCGTGCGTCCGTCGACGACGAGGACGGGGCGGTGGTCCGCGGGCGGTGTGAAGGCCCGGTCCAGCGTGATCCGGCCCTCGGTGCCCCACAGCTGGTAGCGGCAGCGGTAGGCGTGGTCGAGGCCGAAGGTGAGCTGGATCGAGACGCCGTCGGGGCGGGTGAGCAGGGCCGCTCCCGAGGTCTCCACGCGGCGTCCGGGGCCGGCGCGCAGCACCGCTCCGACCACCCTCAGCTCGGCGCCGAGCAGGTGCAGGGCGGCGCGGATGGGGTAGACCCCCAGCTCCCGCAGGGCGCCGCCGCCGAGCTCGGCGTCGTAGCGGATGTCGTCGGGCGGCAGTGCCGGGATGGCGAAGGAGGCCTGGAAGTCCTGGAGTTCTCCGATGGCGCCCTCGTCGAGCAGACGGCGTACCGCGGTGTGCTGGGAGTGATGGACGAACATCATGTTCTCCATCAGCACGAGCCCGAGGCCGTCGGCGAGGGACAGCAGGTCCCGTGTGCGGTCCGTCCGCGTCGTCAGCGGCTTCTCCGACAGCACGTGCTTGCCGGCCTTGAGCGCGGCCTCGACCCACCGGGCGTGCAGGGCCGCGGGCACGGGCGCGTACACGGCGTCGACGTCGTCACGGGTGAGGAGTTCGTCGTAGTCGTACACGGCACGGCAGCCGTACTGTGCGGCCACGGCGTCGGCCTTGGCGGGGCTGCGGCTCGCCGCCGCGGTGAGCCGCAGCCCGGGATGCGTCGCGATGACGGGCAGCAGGCGGCGCCGGGCGATCTCGGCGCAGCCGAGCAGCCCGATGCGTACCACGGGGTCCGTCACGACACCGCTCCGGTGGTCAGGCAGGCGAGCAGCGTGCGCGCCTGCACGTTGAGGTAGTGGCCGTGCCGCACGAGCGAGGCGAGCTGCGCGGGGGTCACCCAGCGGTAGCCGGGCGGGCAGTCCAGCGGCACCTCGTCCTCGGTGACGTCCACGACGGAGTAGACGCTCTGGGCGGCCATGAACCGGCCGCCCTCCTCGGAGTGCAGCGCGGCGTAGCGGATCCGGGCGGGGTCGGCGGCGTTGACCAGCTCGAGGTAGCGCGGTCGGTCGGCCTCCGGCAGGTGCCCGTAGTTCTGGGGGGTGCACTGCACGGTGGGGCCGAGTTCCACGGTGTCGCGGAAGCCGCCCTCCACCCGGGCGTGGACCAGCAGATGCGGCACGCCCTCGATGGTCTGCCGCAGGAAGGCGGTGACGCCGGTGCCGTGCGGGCGGAACAGCGGCTGGGTCCAGGCGGCGATCTCGCGGTCCGCCGCCTGGACCGCCACGGCCATGACGCTGAAGTACCGCCCGTCTTCGTGGTCGATGGTGTGCCTGCCCCGGGTCCAGCCGGTCACCTCGCGTAGCGGGATGCGCTCGGCGCGCACCTCGTGCCGCGCCCGCTCGCCGGTGATCCAGGAACGCAGGGAGGTGTCGTCGTGCAGGGCGCGGTCGGCGCCCTGGACCGGTGGCAGGGGCAGACAGGACAGGACGGTGCGGGAGTCCATGTTCACCACGTTGTCCCGGCGCAGCAGACGGGCGATCTGCCCGAGGGTCAGCCAGCAGAAGCCCTCGGCGGCCGGGACGTCGTCGAAGGTCTCGACGATCATGTTGCGGTTGCGTTTGTGGTGGAACCAGGAGCCGTGTTCCGACTGGAGGCTGTCCACGAGCACCGCACCGCGGCCGGCCTGGGTGAAGTGCTCCAGGTACCGGACGTTCGTGCCGCGGTGCACCTTGGTGTAGTTGCTGCGGGTGGCCTGCACCGTCGGCGACAGCTGTACCAGGTTGGGGTTGCCGGGTTCCATCTTCGCCTGCATCAGGAAGTGCAGGACGCCGTCGATCTCCCGGGCGAGGATGCCCAGGATCCCGATCTCGGGCTGTTCGATGATGGGCTGGCTCCACTGCCGGAACTGGCCCTCGGCACCGCTGACCCGCAGTCCCCCCACGCTGAAGAAGCGTCCGCTGCGGTGTGCCAGGTTCCCGGTGTCCGGGACGAACGACCAGCCCTCCAGCTCGTCGAAGGCGATGTCCTCCACACGGTGGCCGCGGGTCCGCTCGGCCAGCCAGCCGACGATGTCCTCGGTGCGGGGCCCGGCGCCCACCGCCGCCGCGGCGGAGCGTGCGACGCGTGCGGGCAGGGTGGTGTCCTCGCGCGACCGCAGGGCACCGGGGGCGCGGTGAACGGTCGGGGCGACTTTCGACAGCATCATCCAGCTCCGTGTCGTGTGAAGGGCTCGGCGGCCCCAGCGAGCCGCCACCATTCGGGGTTGTCGCGGTACCAGGCCACCGTTTCGGCCAGGCCCTGGTCGAAGTCCTTGCGCGGGCGGTAGCCGAGTTCGCTGCGGATGCGGGTGTCGTCCAGGGCGTAACGGCGGTCGTGGGCCTTGCGGTCGGCGACGTGGCGGATCAGCCCGGGATCGGCGTCCAGCAGCTTGACCAGTCGCTCGGTGAGCTCGGCGTTGGTCCGCTCCGTGCCGCCGCCGATGTTGTAGACCCGCCCGGCCCGGCCGCCGGTGAGCACCAGGTGCACCGCTTGGCAGTGGTCCTCGACGTGCAGCCACTCCCGGCGGTTGAGGCCGTCGCCGTAGAGGGGCACCGGGCGCCCGCGCAGCAGCCGGGTGACGAACAGCGGGATGAGCTTCTCGGGGTACTGGCGGGGGCCGTAGTTGTTCGAGCAGCGGGTGATCGAGGCGTCGAGCCCGTGGGTCTTCCAGTACGCCCGCACGACCAGGTCGGAGGCCGCCTTGGACGCGGCGTACGGCGAGTTGGGCAGCAGCGGGCTGTCCTCGGTCCAGGTCCCGGTGTCGATGGAGCCGTACACCTCGTCCGTGGAGACGTGCAGGAACCGTGCGACGCCGGTGGTGACGCAGGCCTGAAGGAGGGTCTGGGTGCCGGTGACGTTGGTGGTCATGAAGTCGGCGCCGTCGGTGACGGACCGGTCGACGTGCGACTCGGCCGCGAAGTGCACGACCGCGTCGTGCCCGGGCAGCAGTTCGCGGACCAGTGCGGCGTCCGCGATGTCGCCGTGGACGAAGTCGAGGCGTGGGTGGGCCGGGATGTTGTCCCGTCGTCCCGCGTAGGTGAGCCTGTCCAGGACGGTGACGCGGGCGTCCTCGTATCCCGGGTAGCCCCCGTCGAGCATGGTCCGTACGTAGCAGGAGCCGATGAACCCGGCGGCTCCGGTGACCAGTAGCCTCATGCCCGCACCTGCGGGGCGTCCGCATTCCTCACGGCTGTCGTTCTCCTCGTCGTCATGCGGTCGCGGCGGCGGCCGTCGTCGGGGCGCGCCGGACCGGTACGGGTCTCAGGCCGGGTAGGGCGTTCGGGCGCGTGCCTCGGTCAGGGCGCCGGCCCACCAGGCGAGCTGGTCGAGCATGGTCTTGGCCGCGACCCCGGCGCCCATGGCGCCGTGCGGCGCTTCCTCGCCCGCCCCCTCCTGCCACGGCGTGTGGAAGCAGACCGTGTCGCGTACGGCGGTGGCGTGCAGTTCGGCGAAGACGTGCCGCAGATGCTCGACGGCCCGCAGGCCGCCGCTGACGCCGCCGTAACTGACGAATCCGACGGGCTTGGCGCGCCACTCCTCCAGGTGCCAGTCGATGGCGTTCTTCAGGGCGGCGGGGAAGCTGTGGTTGTACTCGGGGGTGATCACCACGAACGCCTCGGCGGCGGCGAGCCGCGGCGACAGCGCCGCCAGGGTCCGTTCGGTGAGCGGGTCGACGTCGTGGCCCAAGGAGGGCATGGTCAGCGACAGCGGCTCGTCCTTCAGGTCGATCAGGTCGGCGGTGAAGCCGCCGTGCCGCTCCACCTGGCGGACGAACCAGTCGCTGATCACCGGTGCGAAGCGGCCGTCGCGGACGCTCGCCACGATCACGGCGAGGCGCACGGGACCGTTCACGGTCGGGGTCGTCACTCGTCATCTCTCCTTGCCGCTCGCTCGAGTTCGCGGTGCCCGGCTGAGGAAGGCCGGGAGCAGACCGGCCAGGGCTACGAGGAGGCCGGTCGCGCCGGCTCCCGTGATCAGGTACAGCGCCGACCGGTGGCCGCCGGCGGCGAGCAGGGCGCCGGTGGTGGTCGGCAGCAGGACGGCGCCGAGTTGGACGCCGGTCTGGTACAGCGGGACCGCGGCGGCGCGGTCGTCGGCCGCCAGGCCCGAGACGCCGTGCAGGTGCAGGGCGGTGAAGGACAGCACGAACGCGAGCCCGACCAGCGTCAGCGTCGGGAACTGCCCGCTGAGGTAGCCGCCCGGCTCGCCCCGGACGAGCAGCAGGGCGTACCCGGTGGTGGCGGCGGCCGCGCCGAGCGCGATCAGCGGCGGGGCGCCGCAGCGCTGGACGAGTCCGGCGCCGGCCGGTGCGGCGAGGGCCAGGGGCAGACAGGCGGGCAGCAGGGCGAGGGCGCACTGCCACGGGCTGAGTCCGCGGCCCTCCTGGAGGTGCAGGACCAGTACGAGCATCAGGCTCAGATGGGTGCCGTTGAGCGTCGCCGCCCCGATGGCCGAGCGCAGCAGCGGTCCGTGGGCCAGCAGCGCGGGGCGTGGGCGCGGTGCGGGGCCGGCGCCGTCCCGGGGGAGGACGCGGTGGGCCGGCAGGAGCAGGGCCAGGGCTACGGGCCCCGGCAGGAGGAGGGCGGCGCGCCAGTCGCCGAGCGCCCCTGACAGCAGCAGCCCGACGGTGAATCCGGCGGCGCCCACCAGGGTGTAGACCGATACGGCGCGGCGCCGTGCCGGGCCCTCGGGGAAGGCGGTGGTGATGATGGCCATGCCCAGGGGGGCGGTGAGTGCGGCGCACGCTCCTTTGACCACGCGGGTACCGATCAGCAGGGCGGCGCTGTGGGTCAGGGCGCCCACGACACTGGCCGCGGCGAAGACGGCCAGGGCGACGAGGTAGGCCCGGCGTCGGCCCCAGCGTGCCGTGCATCCGGGCCCGAGCAGCAGCATGGCGGCGAACCCGGCTGCGAAGCCGCCCAGCAGCCACGGCGCGCCGACCGGGGACAGGCCCAGCTCCCTGCCGATGGCCGGTAACGCGGGCAGGACCAGGGACACTTCGAGCGCGTCGATCAGCATGCTGCCCGTCAGCACCAGCAGCAGAGTCCGGGGGCGGCGCGTGGGCCCGGCGGTGTCGGGCTGACCCGGGGAGAGGGAGGTCGTCACGGTGGACGTCCGTCTCAGCCCAGGAGGGTGCCGCCGGTGGCGTCGATGAACGCTCCGGTGATCCAGCGGGCCTCGTCGGTGGTGAGGAAGGTGACCACGTCGGCGACGTCCCCGGCCTCCCCGACCCGGCCGAAGGCGGACAGCTGCGCCATCTGCGCCACTGCGTCCGGGTCGTCGAAGACCGGGCTGCCGTTGTCGGTGATGCCCGGGGCGACGGTGTTGACCGTGATGCGGCGCGGGCCGAGGTGCTTGGCGTAGTGCAGCGTCAGTTGCTCGACGGCGCCCTTGGTCATGGCGTAGGCCACCTCGCCGGGGTTGGCGAAACGGGTGAGCCCGGAGGAGATGTTGACGATGCGGCCGCCGTCGGGCATGAGGGTGAGGGCGCGCTGCACGATGAAGAACGGGGCCCGTGCGTTGACCGCCATCAGCCGGTCGAAGTGCTCGACGGTGACGTCCTCGGGGGCGCTGCCGCCCATGATGCCGGCGTTGTTGACCAGGATGTCGAGCCGGGTGTGCCCGGTGCGCTCCTTGAGGCCGCGCTCCAGGCCGAGGAAGAGCTCGTGGACGTCTCCGGCGGCGCCGAGTTCGGCCTGGACGGTGAAGGCCCGGCCGCCTTCCTTCTCGATGGCGGCGACGGTCTCGGCGGCGGCCTCGGCACCGGTGGCGTAGTGGACGGCGACGAGCGCTCCCTCGCGGGCGAGGCGGACGGCGACGGCCCGCCCGATGCCGCGGCTGGCGCCGGTGACGAGTGCCGTCCTGTCGGTGAGTCGCTCCATGGTGGTCCTGGTCCTTCCGTCCGATATCGGGTGGGCTTCCGGTGTCCGGGGGGCGGACCGCGGGGCCGGCTCCGGGCGGGTGTCCAATCCGCTGACACGGTCCGCGAGGTGACGTCGCGCCGGCGCGATGCCGAGGAGTTCGCCGAAGACGGCGCGCAGGGGTTCGACGCGGGCGCCGCCGAACAGCAACTCGGTCTGTGCGCGGATGTTGGTGAGCGTCCGGGCGCCGGCGCGGTGCCGTTCGGTGAGGCAGGTGTCCAGCTGGTCGAGGGCCGCCCGGCCGCTGAGGTGCGCGGCCAGGGCGGGTCCCAGCGCGGCCGCGTCCTGCAGTCCGAGGTTGAGTGCCTGGCCGCCCACGGGCAGTTGGACGTGGGCGGCGTCCCCGGCGAGCAGCACACGGCCACGGCGGTAGTGGGTGACCTGGCGGCAGGTGTCGTCGAAGGCGTTGAGCCACAACGGGGTGGCGGCGCCGATGTCCTCGCCGGTCACCCGCTGCCAGGCCGCCGCGAACTCGGCGAACTCCACGCCGCCCGGACGCCGCCGGGGGGCGCTGCCGTGGGCGTGGACCATGACCCGGGTGGTGCCGTCGGGGCCGCGGGCGGCGATGGCCAGGCCGTTCGGCAGCCGTTCGAAGCGCCGGTCGGACACCTGGACGCCGGTGATGTCCGCACGCAGCAGTTCGCGGGTGCCGTCGAGGCCGGGGAAGCCGAATCCGTGCAGGCGCCGGACGTCGCTGTGCTGGCCGTCGCATCCGACGACGAAGCGGCCGGTGACGGGGCAGGGTCCGGCGGCACCGTCCGTCGTGACGGTGACCCGGTCCTCCCGCTCGTCCAGGGCGGTGGCCCGCCGGCCGCGCAGCACCTGGGCACCGAGTTCGCGGGCCCACTCCTCCAGCGCGGCCTCCAGCCGGGGCTGCGGCACCTTCCACAGGCCCGGGTGGGAGGTGGCACCGGCGGCGGTCAGGTCCAGGGGCAGGCCCGCGAAGTGGCCGGTGCCGCCGGGGCGTGGCGGGCCGAGGCGGTCCAGCAGGCGCAGGTCATCGAGGATCTCCATGGACCGTGCGTGCAGCGTGGAGGCCCTCGACTCGCCCGTCGGTTCGGTGTTGCGCTCCACGACGGTGACCTGTGCGCCGTGCGATCGGAGCGTTCCGGCCAGCAGCAGTCCCACGGGTCCCGCGCCCACGACGACGACGTCCGTGTGCGGTGTGCCGCCCACGGTCAGCGTCGTGCTTCCGCGTGCGCCTTGGCGTGACCCAGCGTCGCCCGGCTGTTGGCTCCGAGGGCGTCGCGCAGATGGCGCCGGGCATCGGCGACCGACGCCGTGGGGCCGAGTACGGCGGTGATGTTCTCCTCGTCGACGACCACGGTGTGCCGGGAGGTGACCGTCGTGCTGCCCGGGGTGTCCTCGCGCAGCACCCAGGCGCCGGTGTGCAGGCTCATCAGGGCGGGCAGCGTGGTCTGCTTGTAGACGATGAGGCGGTGCGGCGAGCACACCCGGACGGACTCGGTGGTGTGGGTGGAGCCGTCCTTGGCCTTGGTGTCCATACGAAGGATCTGGATGCCCGGCGTCTCCTCCTCCAGCGTCACGGCGGCGACGTGCGGAAGCCGCTCGCTCCAGCGGCCGGCGTCGTTGAGGAAGTCGTAGACGTCGGCCGCGCTGCCCTGGACGTGGACGCTGTCCTCGAAGGAGAGGGTCGACTCGCGGGCGCCCAGGGCGAGTTCCGCGTTGGCCTTCAGTGCCGCGAGCTCCGCGCGGCTGTTGCGGTCGACGGCCTGGTCGATCCAGGCGAGGTGCGCCGGGTCGTCGTCGACGGCACGGTAGTCGTGGAGCAGCCGGACCCGGCACTCCCCCGCCCCGGCCGGTTCCACCAGCCAGGCGCCGCCCATGGCGGCGACCGGCGGTGCGCTGACCTCCTGGCGGAAGCCGATCCGCAGCCGGTCGTCGTCCAGGGTGCGGCGCGAGGTCCAGGTCTTGGGCCGGCCGTTCGCGGTGGCCCAGATCCGGATGCGTTCGTCGTCGGCGCCGCGCTCGAGGTGTTCGACGTGGACGGTGGGCGGGAAGAGGGTGGGCCAGTTCTCCACCTCGGCGATCAGCCGGTAGACGGCGTCGGCGGCGGCACGCACGGTGATCTCGTGCTCGACCTCACGGGTCGTCATCGTCAGCGCTCCTCAACTGGTCGGCGTCGTGTGCCGGTCGGTCGGCGGATCAGTAGGTGCCGAGGCCGCCGCAGACGTTGAGGGCCTGGGCGGTGATGGACGCGGCCGCGTCGGTCACCAGGTAGGCGACCAGGCCGGCGACCTCTTCGGGGGTGGAGTAGCGGCCGAGCGGGATCTTGGCCTGGAACTTCTCCAGGATCGCGTCCTCGGTGGTGTCGTAGGCGGCGGCGTATCCCTGTCGCACCCGCTCGGCCATCGGCGTCTCGACGTAGCCGGGGCACACGGCGTTGACGGTGATGCCGGTGGGCGCGAGTTCGTTGCCGAGGGCCTTGGTGAAGCCGACGACGCCGTGCTTGGAGGCGGAGTAGGGGGCGCCGAGGACAACGCCCTGCTTGCCCGCGGTGGAGGCGATGTTGATGACGCGGCCCCGGGACTTGTCCCGCATCCCGCCCGCCACCAGCACTTCCCTGGTCATCCGGAACACGCTGGTGAGGTTGGTGTCGATGACGTCGGACCACAGTTCGTCGGTGATCTCGGCGGTGACGCCGCCGCCGCTGCGGCCGGCGTTGTTGACGAGCACGTCGATGGTGCCGTAGCGGTCCACGGCCCGTCGTACGAAGGCCTGGACCGCGTCGGGTTCCCGTACGTCGCAGGGGACGCCGTCCACGTCCAGGCCGTCCGCGCGCAGGTCCTTCACGGTGCGTGTGACGTCGTCCTCGGTGCGGGCGCAGAGGAACACCCGGTGGCCCTGGTCGGCCAATGCCCGGGTGACGGCCAGTCCGATGCCGCTGGTGCCCCCGGTGACGAGGGCGGTGAGCGGAGCGTGGTCAGTCACGGAGCGCTCCTTGCGGGTCGCGGTGCAGCAAGGCGTTGACGTCCCCGATCAGGGCCCGTGGGGTCCGGGTGACGGCCAGGTCCGAGTCCTGGAGGGTGATGCCGTACTCCCGCTCGATGCGGGTGCCGGTCTCCAGCAGAGCCAGGGACTCGTAGCCGAGGTTCTCGAAGCTGATGTCGTCGATGTCGCCGTCGAGGTCGACGCTCTCGTCGGCTCCCGCGCCCTCGCGCAGAATGCGTTTGAGGTCGGTGAGGGTGAACTCGGTCGCGGTCATGGCGTCCTCTCTGGATCTCGGTGGCCGGCGGGTCCGGTGCCACCGCCGGTGTGCGGGGCGTGCTGCCGGAGCACCAGCGCGGAGTTGAAGCCGCCTCGGCCCCGGGCGAGCACGACCGCCGTGCGCAGCCGGGCCGGGCGCGGTCGGTCGGTGACGAGGTCGAGGTCGTAGCCGGGGAAGGGCGTGACATGGGCGGTCGGCGGTATGACGCCGTCGCGCATCGCCATCAGCGCCATGGCGACGTCGAGCGGTGCGGCGCCGGAGTACAGCCGCCCGGTCGTCGTCTTGGGCGCGGTCACGGGCACCCCGTGAGGGCCGAAGACCTTGCCGACGGCCTCGGCCTCGATGAGGTCGCACTCCGGCAGTCCGGCGGCGTCGGCGAAGACCACGTCGACCTCGCCGGGCTCGGTTCCGGCGTCCCGCAGGGCCGATTCCAGGGCTCGTTGGAGGCCGGGTGGGCGTCCGCTGCCGGGGGCGGGGTCCATGGTGGCGGCGTATCCGGCGATCTCCCCGTAGATCCGGGGCGCACCGCGCCGCCGTGCGCGTTCCGCGTCCTCGACGACGAGCAGCGCCCCGCCCTCGCCGGCCACGTGGCCCGCCGCCCGCTCGTCGAAGGGCAGGTAGGCGCCCTCGGGGTCGTCGGACGTGCTGAGCCGGCCGCCCGCCAGGTGGGCGACCCAGCCCCAGGAGCACAGCGCCGAGTCGACGGCCCCTGCCATCATCACCGGTGTGCCGCCCCGCAGGTGGCGTGTGGCCTGGGCGATGGCGCCGAGGCCACCGGCCTGGTCGGCGACGAGGACACCGCTCGGGCCGCGCAGTCCGTTGCGGATCGATATCTGGCCGCTGTTGACGGCGTAGAACCAGGCGAAGGACTGGTAGGCGCTGACGTACCGGCTGCCCTTGCTCCACAGTGCGGCCAGCTCGCGCTGTCCGAAGGCGAAGCCGCCGGAGGAGGCGGCGGTCACCACGCCCATCGCGTACTCGGCAAGTTCCTCGGCATCGATTCCGGCGTCGGCGAGGGCCCAGTCGGCGGCCACCAGCGCGATCCGGGTCATCCGGTCGGTCTGCGGCAGGAGCCTGCCGGGCAGGTGCTCGGCGGCGTCGAACCCCTTGATCTCGCCGGCGAGCCGGGAGGGGTAGTCGCGCGCGTCGAACAGGGTGACGGGGCCGATGGCGTTCCGGCCGGCGCGCACGGCGGCCCACCAGTCGGCCAGGCCGAGACCGTTGGGCGCGGCGACGCCGAGTCCGGTCACCACGGCGGCGGGCCGGTCCCCGGTCATGCGGCGTACCTCTCGGGTCGGGTGAGGACCACCGCGCTCTGGAATCCGCCGAATCCGCTGCCGACGGTGAGTACGGTGTCGCAGCGTCGTTCGCGGGCGGTGCGCGGCACGTAGTCGAGGTCGCACTCCGGGTCCGGGGTGTGGAGATTGGCGGTCGGCGGCACGACGTGGTGTTCCATGGCCAGCGCGCAGGCCGCGATCTCGATGGAGCCGATGGCGCCGAGCGAGTGGCCGACCATCGACTTGATGGAGCTGACCGGTGTGGTGCGCGCGTGTTCGCCCAGGGCGCGTTTGAAGGCGGCGGTCTCGTGCCGGTCGTTCTGCTTGGTGCCGGAGCCGTGCGCGTTCACGTAGTCGATGTCCTCGGGCGCGACTCGGGCCTCGGCCAGCGCGGTGCGGATCGCCTCGGCCATCTCCCGGCCGTCCGGCCGCAGCCCGGTCATGTGGTAGGCGTTGCTGCGCGTGGCGTGGGCGGCGATCTCGGCGTAGACGTGTGCGCCGCGGGCCCGCGCCCGGTCGAGTTCCTCGAGGACGAACACGGCGGCCCCCTCCCCCAGGACGAACCCGTCGCGCGTGGCGTCGAAGGGGCGTGAGGCGTGCCGGGGGTCGTCGTTGCGGGCGGTGGTCGCCTTGATGGCGTCGAAGCAGGCCGCGGTGATCGGGGAGATCGGGGCGTCGGTGGCGCCGGCGATCATGATGTCGGCGGAGCCCTCGCGGATCAGTTCGGCGGCGTGGCCGACCGCGTCCAGGCCGGAGGTGCATCCGGTGGAGACGACGGTGCCGGGTCCCTCGGCGCCCACCGCCCAGGCGACCTCGGTCGCGAAGGAACTGGGGACGAAGTAGTCGTACAGGTGCGGCAGGGCGTAGGTGTGGTCGACGGGGTCCAGCCGGCCGCCGTCACTGACCGTGCGGTACTCGCGGTCCAGAGCGGTGGTGGCGCCGACGGCGGTGCCGATGGACACCCCGACGCGGTACGAGTCGGTGGTCGCGAGGTCGAGGCCGCTGTCGGCGACCGCCTCGCGTGCGGTGACGACGGCGAACTGGGCCGCGCGGTCCATTCTGCGGATCTCCTGCGGCCCGAGGCCCGCGGCTTCGGCGTCGAAGTCCACCTCCGCGGCCACCCGGGAGCGGAACGGTGACGGGTCGAACAGCGTGATGTCGCGGGTGGCGGTGCGGCCCTCGGTCAGCAGCTGCCAGAAGGCCGGGGCGCCGATCCCGCCGGGTGCGGTGACCCCGAGGCCGGTGATGGCCACGCGACGCCTGCTCACCGCGCACTCCACAGGTAGAAGCGACGCGCCATGGCGTCGGCGGGACCGCGCCAGGTGTCGGGGTCGTAGGCGGTGATGTGCGGCTTGAGGTCCTCACTGATGGTGACGAAGCGCGGATCGGTGCGGGCCCGCTCGATGCGGTCACCGCCGTCGGCGGACTCGAAATCCTGCAGGTGGAAGTACAGGCCGCGGTACGTGAACAGCTGGCGGCGCACGGTTCCCATGGTGTGCGGCATCTCGGTGCGGTCGAACTCCGCGAAGAGTCCCGCCACTTCGGCCTCGGACGCGGTGTTCATCCGGGCCACGATCAACGTACTGTGCATCTCTCCTCCTTCGAAGGACGGCCTCGTGCGGGAGTGGGCCGTCCGTGGCCGGCTCAGCGACGTGCGGGACCGAACCAGCGGTCCAGTGCCATCGGCAGGTCGTGATCGGATCCCGGGGCGGCCCAGGCGACATGGCCGTCGGGACGCAGCAGCGCGGCCGCCGTGCCGGCGAGTTCGTCGCCGGGCTCCACGCCATGCGCCTGGGCCGTGACCACGTCGATCCGGTCCTGCCAGGGGGCGGCCCGTCTGCGCAGCACCGCGTTGTCCTCCAGGTCGAGCAGCACGCCCCGCCCGCTGCGCAGCAGATCGGCGGTGGTGGTCTTGCCGTCGTCGTGGACGAGTTCCAGGCGCGGCATGCGCATGCCCAGCAGGGGGTGCCGGCCGCCGCCGACGTCGTAGCGGATCTCCAGCCCGGAGACCATGCCGGCGAGGTGGCGGGCGACCTCGTCGTATCCGATGAGTTCGCGCAGGACGTCGCGCAGGGGCTGCATCTCCTCGCCGCTGAGGAAGAGCAGTCCCTGGGCCCGTGTGTTCATCAGCAGCCGCTCGCCCACCCTGTGACGTTCCGTGTGGTAGGTGTCCAGCAGCGTCTCGGGGGCACTGCCCCGCACCACGGCGGCCAGCTTCCAGCCGAGGTTGACCGAGTCCTGGATGCCGGTGTTCATGCCCTGGCCGCCGGCCGGGAGATGGATGTGGGCCGCGTCGCCGGCCAGCAGCACCCGGCCGCGCCGGTACTCGGTGACCAGGCGGGTCGCGTCGCCGAAGGCGCTGATCCAGACCGGCTCGGCGTGCGAGATGTCGATGCCGGTCAACCGCTGCCAGGCCGCGGCCACTTCGGCGAAGGGCGGCGGCTCGGTACGGCGCCGGGGCGGGGCTCCCCGCTCGCAGACGATGAGCCGGGTGACGCCGTCGGGCAGCGGGCCGACCATGACCATGCCGCCCGCCACGGTCTGGCCGATCATGCGGGGCTCCAGGTCGACGCCCTTCACATCGGCCAGGAACATCTCCATCGTGGCCGCCGTGCCGGGGAAGTCGAAGCCGGCCGCCTTGCGTACGGTGCTGCGGCCGCCGTCGCAGCCGACCAGATAGCGGGCGCGCAGCCGTTCGCGGGTCCCGTTCGGGCGGCGGACCTCGGCCTCGACACCTTCGTCGTCCTCGACACCGGTGCGCAGGGAGACGAGTTCGGTGCCGCGCCGGATGTCGGCACCGAGTTCCCGCGCCCAGGACTCCAGGAGGGCCTCGGTCTGTGACTGCGGCACGGTCTTGGCGGCCCGGTGCGCACCCCCGAGCACGCTCAGGTCCAGGGGGAGCCCGCCGAAGTGCCCCTGGCCGTGGGTGTCGATGTCACCCAACCGCTCCAGCAGTCCGCGCTGTTCGAAGATCTCCAGGGTGCGCGCGGTGAAGCCCAGTCCCCGGGACTCCCCCGTGGGCTCGGGCAGGCGTTCCAGTACGACGACGTCGACGCCCGCGAGACGCAGTTCCCCGGCGAGCATGAGGCCCGCCGGTCCCGCACCGGATATGACGACCGAAGCGTCCACGCGCTTCCTCCAAGTCACCGATAGAGGCTGGATTTCCCCGCGCAACAGAAATGCGGAACTTCCGGGGAAAAGAAAAGCGACCAGCGAAGGAGGGGAAAGACGCCGACCGTGCCGCACGATATCCGAAGGCTGTTTCCGGCACGGCTCTGGCGAATCTAGAACCCAGCTTCTTCGCTGGCCGATCGTTTTTCAAGTCCCTTTTCCGCAGCTGCGTCACAAGGTTTTGTGAAGGGAGTGAAAAACGGGGGCCGCGCCCGGGCGTTCCCGGCTCTGCTCAACCAGGCCGACGAGATAGTCCCCGTATTCCGTGCCCGCCTGCTCGTGCGCGAGCCGCAGGCAGTCCTCCGCGCTGATGTAGCCCATGCGGTAGGCGATCTCCTCGACGCAACCTATGCGTACCCCTTGGCGCTGTTCGAGGATCTGCACGTACTGGCCGGCCTCCAGCAGCGAGTCGTGGGTGCCCGTGTCGAGCCAGACGAAGCCGCGTCCGAGCTGCACCAGCCGGGCCCTGCCGCCCTCCAGGTAGGCACGGTTGACGTCGGTGATCTCCAGCTCGCCCCGGGCCGAGGGGGCGAGGTCGCGGGCCAGGTCGACCACGTCGTTGTCGTACATGTACAGGCCGGTCACCGCGAGGTTGGAGCGGGGTGCGCTCGGCTTCTCCGCCAGGGACAGCAGCCGGCCGTCGGCGTCCACCTCGGCGATGCCGTACCGCCAGGGGTCCTGGACCGGATAGCCGAACAGGGCGCAGCCGTCGAGGTCCGCCGCGGTGGTGCGCAGCAACTCGGAGAAGCCGTACCCGTGGAAGACGTTGTCGCCGAGGATGAGGGCGACCTCGTCGGACGCGATGTGGTCGGCGCCGATGACGAGTGCCTCAGCGATGCCCCTGGGTTCCTTCTGCTCGGCGTAGTCCAGGGTGAGGCCCAGCCGGGAGCCGTCGCCGAGCAGGCGCTGGAACATCTCCAGGTGGGCGGGGGTGGAGACGACGAGGATGTCGCGGATCCCGGCGAGCATGAGGACCGACAGCGGGTAGTACACCATCGGTTTGTTGTAGACGGGCAGGATCTGCTTGGAGACGACGCCGGTGAGCGGCCGCAGCCGGGTGCCGCTGCCCCCGGCCAGGACGATCCCCTTCATGACCGCGGCCCCGTGCGCGCCTGGTCCTCGGTGCCCAGCAGGGCCTCCTGTTCCAGACAACGCTCGTAGTCGGGCAGCAGGCCCTGGCGCTCGGCCTCGGCGAGGGTGGGGGCGGCGATGTCGCGCTGGGAGAGGATCGGCTCGATGTCCTCGGGGATGGGCAGGCCGAGCCGGGGGTCGAGAACGGACAGGGCGAGTTCGTTCCGCGCGACGTAGGGCCCGGAGATCAGGTACGACATCACCGTGTCGTCGGTGAGCGCCACGAAGGCGTGGCCGACGCCGATGGGCAGGTAGACGGCGCGGAAGTCGACCGGGTCGAGGACGACGGCGTCCCAGCGGCCGTAGGTCGGCGATCCGACCCTGGTGTCCACGACGATGTCGAGCGACCGGCCGTTGGCGCAGTAGACGTACTTGGCGGTGCCGGGGGGTGTGACCGTGTAGTGGATGCCCCGGACCACGCCGCGCCGTGACTTGCTGTGGTTGCTCTGCGCCGTCTTGAACAGGGGGCCGCCGTGGGCGGTCTCGAACGGCTGCTGCTGTAGAGGGGAGACGAACAGCCCGCGATCATCGGCGAAAACCGGTGCGGTGAACTCCAGAGCGCCTTCGACGGCGAGCTTCCGCGTCTGCATAGGGTCCCTCCGGTCAAGGGTGAGGGTGGCGAGCGCCCCGGCCCTGCGGGGCGTACGGGTGGGTGCGGCGGTGGGCTGCCAGGTCACAGGGTGGCCATGACCTCGCGCACCGCCTCGATGACCCGGTCCTGCACGTCGGCCGGCAGGGACGGGTACATCGGCAGCGAGAAGATCTCGTCGGCCAGCGCCTCGGTGACGGGCAGGTCGCCTCGGCGGTGGCCGAGGTGCGCGAATCCCGACATCGTGTGCACGGGCCACGGGTAGCTGATGTTGACGTGGATGTCGTAGGACTTGAGCCGCTTGATGATGTCGTCGCGGCGGGGGTGGCGTACCACGTAGACGTAGTAGACGTGCTCGTTTCCGGGAGTGATGACGGGCAGGCGCAGCCCGGTGTCCGCCAGGCCCTCGGCGTAGCGCCGGGCGACGGACCGCCGGCCGTCGGCGTACGTGTCGAGCCGGCCGAGTTTGCGGCGCAGGATCTCGGCCTGCACCTCGTCCAGCCGGCTGTTGTGCCCGGGGGTGCGCACCACGTAGTAGGTCTCCTCCATGCCGTAGTAGCGCAGGCGGCGGAGGTTGTCGGCGGTCTCCTGGTTGTCGGTGATGACGGCTCCGCCGTCGCCGTAGGCGCCGAGGACCTTGGTGGGGTAGAAGGAGAAGGCGGCGGCGTCGCCGAACGTACCGGCCGGGCGGCCGTGGTGGCGGGCGCCGTGCGCCTGGGCGCAGTCTTCGAGGATTTTCAGCCCGTGCCGGTCGGCGACGGCTCGCAGCGGCGCCATGTCGACGCACTGCCCGTACAGGTGCACCGGCAGCAGGCACCGGGTGCGTTCGGTCACCGCGGCCTCGACCTGGTCGGTGTCCATGAGGTGGTCCGCTTCCCGTACGTCGACGAAGACCGGGGTGGCGCCCGCCTCGTCGATGGCCACGACGGTGGGCGCCGCCGTGTTGGACACCGTGATCACCTCGTCGCCGGGGCCGATGCCGAGCGCTTCGAGGCCGAGTTTCACGGCGTTGGTGCCGTTGTCGACGCCGACGGCGTGGCCGACCCCGTGGTAGGAGGCGAACTCCCGCTCGAAGGACCGGACGCTTTCGCCGAGGACGAGTTGTCCGGAGGAGAAGACCTTCTCCACGGCGTCGAGCAGATCGGCCCGTTCGGCCTCGTACTCGCGCAGGTAGTCCCAGACTCTGATGGGCACGAGATCCTCCAGTTCGCGACGCCGACGAAGCGCCCGCGTCCGCTGCACACGTGGTTGATGCGTCCCTGTCTGCGCGAGGGGGAAGGATGCGCAAACGACCGCGGAAATGCCGTCGTCCTTCGGATGCTCTCAAGAAAGCGCCGGCCGTGAACTGGCTCCGGAGACAAGGACCGCGAACGATAGGGAACGCTATCTTCGGATCCCGTGGAGGGTCAACGAAATCACTCTCAGAAGATCTACAAGGAATTGTGAGGAGAATTCCAGGAGGTCGGCCGGCGCCCCCCTCGGGGCAGCCGCGACTGCAAGCCGGTCTACAACTGTCTGCCAATTCTTCGGACTCCGCTTGCCCGCCCCGCGCCCATGACGTGGGCTGCTCCCGTCCGCTCGGGAACGGTCAGGAAGTGGGGTTCGCATGGGACGTACGACGATGCCGGTGGGCGCCTCGGTCACGCTGTGCGCCGGTGGCGGTTGCCGCGCCCGGGAACGGTCGGGAGAGCCTCGGCTGCCCGCGTCCGCGGGGGCGTTGCTCTGCCGGTGGTGCCAGGAGAGACTCGACCGTGATCTGGGCCGGCTGCCCTCCCTGTACGAGGAGTGCGGGCAGGCGCTCGGCGGTCCGGCGCCCCGTCCGTGGGGCCGGAGGTCGGGCACGCCGCGCCGGGGCATGCCGTTCAACACGGCGGCGGCCGAGTGCCGCGCCACGATGCTCGCAGTGCTCGCGTCCTGGGCGGAGTTGGTGGCCGAGGAGCGGCGCGTGGGCCCGCCGGAGCGGACCGTGCCGGCGCTGTGTGCCTTCCTCCGGCTCCATGTGCCCTGGCTCGTCGGGCATTCGTCGGCCGAGGACGCCTCTGGCGAGGTGGCCGCGCTGGTGCGTTCCGCGCTGCGGGCGATCGGCCTGTCACCGTCCCGCCGCATCCAGGTGGGTTCGTGTGTCGAACCGGAGTGTCCGGGCAGCCTGGATGCCCACGTACCCGAGGACGGCCGACGGCCGTCCGTGATCCGCTGCACCGCGGACAGCACGCATGCCTGGCCGGGCTCCGCATGGACGGAGCTGGAGGCGCGCATGACCCGCGCGGCAGCGCGTGAGCCCGCTGCCGCGGCACGCTGGATCACCCCCGACGGCGTGGCCCGCCTCTGGGACTTGCCACGCGGCAGCGTCTACCGGCTGGCCAGCGAGCGCGGTTGGCGACGGCTGCGCAGGAACGGCCGTACGTACTACGCCGAGACCGACGTTCGCGAAACGATGAGGGAGCGGCACAGGGAATAGCCGGGGGCAGCGGCGTCGATTTGCGGGCGGTCATCACCGACGCCGTGCCCCGCGCGGGAAGCTCACAGGTCCAGGACCAGGCGGCTGGTCCTGGAGCGGCCGACGCAGATCATCATGCTCGTGCCGGACCGCTTCTCGGAGTCGGACAGGAAGGTGTCGTGATGCTCCGGAACGCCGTCGAGGACCTTGGTCTCGCAGGTTCCGCACATCCCCTCCTCGCAGGAGAAGGCCACGGAGGGAACCGCTTCACGCACCACATCGAGCAGGCTCCGACCGGGCGGCACGTTCAGGACCTGGCCGCTGCGCCGCAGTTCCACCTCGAAGGCGCCCGTGTCGCCGCGCGGTCCGGCGGCGGGTGCGGTGAAGCGTTCGACGTGCAGGGAGCCGGCGGGCAGGAGCCGGTCGCAGCGCTCCTGCACGGCCTGGATGAGGCCGCCCGGGCCGCAGCAGTAGACGGCTGTGGTGTCCGGGAGGCCCTCCAGGGCGTGATCGAGGTCGAGCAGCCCATGGCTGTCCTGCGGAACGATGCTGACGTTCCGCCCTCCCAGGGCCGCGAGTTCGTCCCGGTAGGCCATGGACGTGAGCGTTCTGCCGCCGTACAGCAGCGTCCAGGGGACGGGGCCTGCGGCGAGCTGCCGGACCATGGGCAGAATCGGCGTGATGCCGATGCCACCGGCGATGAGGACGTAGCGGTCGGCGGGGACGAGAGGGAAGCGGTTGAGCGGACCGCGTACCTCCAGCAGGCGGCCGGCGAGCGGGGCGGTGTGGATCTCCTCGGATCCGCCCCTTCCGTCCGGCTCGCGCAGCACACCCAGCCGGTAGGTGGTCCGGTCCGCGGGATCGCCGCTGAGGGAGTAGTGCCGTATCCGTCCGGACGGAAGGCACACCTCCAGGTGGGCGCCGGGGCCCCACGCCGGAAGGTCCGCGCCTTGGGGATCGGTGAGCACGACACCCAGGACGCCGTCGGCCTCGCGGACGGTCTCGCGGACCAGGAGCTTGCGCGCTGGCCGTGCGCGGTCCTCGTACGTCATCGGGCCACTTCCTTCGTCATCGGGACCTCCTGCGCGGAGCGCTCGGGCCGGGCGCGGCACAGCAGGCCGTACACCGCGGCGGCGAGGGCGAAGGAGGCGGGCAGACCGAGGTCGACCCCGCCGGTCAGCTCCGCCAGCGGGCCGACGTAGAGCGGGTTGTTGACCCAGAGGACGCCCACGGCCGACCCGGTCGTGAACGCGGTCACGGCCCGGTGGTTCACCCCGTGGGTGTACCAGTAGCGCCCTCCCCCGCCGGAGGTGAAGACCCGCAGGTCCTCGGGCCGGTACCGGCCGCCGTGCAGTCGGTGTCCGACGGTGAGCACCGCGGCCCACGGGGCTGTCACGGTCAGCAGCAGCGTCACGAACGCGCCCATGGAGTCCATGGCGTCGTAGCGCACCGCGCCCAGATACAGCACGGCCAGCGCCAGCACTGCGGTCACGGCGGTCACCGCGGAGCGGGGCGCGCGCCAGACCATCGAGTTCGCCGACAGGCCCGCCGCGTACAGACACAGGGCGCCCTGCGGCAGCGTCCCGGCGAAGCCGAAGACCACCACCACCGCGGCGAACCAGCCCGGAACCGCGTCGGTGAGCCCTTGCAGCCAGGGGGTGTCGGGGCTGGAGAACAGGGTGCTGACATACGCGCCCGTGCCCAGGGCGGCCACGGTGCTGAGGAACATCGCCACGCCCGAGGACCACATCAGTCTGCCCGGCGGGGTGCCGGCGGGCATGTAGCGGGTGTAGTCGCCCTGGAACGTGGCGTAGGACAGGGGCACGGTCGCCGAGGCGGTCGCCGCCAGCAGCCAGGTGTGCAGGGAGCTGCCGAGCACGTGGGCGCCTCCCGCGTAGTCGGCGCTGAACCGTGGCGCGAGCACCAGGACCGTGCCGGTCAGCACCACGGCGCCGATCACCGCGGTGATCCGGTAGGTGCGCACCAGGACGGTGTGGCCGCGTACCGCGACGACGCCCACCGCCGCCGCCGTGGCGACCATGGCCATGGTCAGCGCACCCGGCCCGGTAGGGGTGGAGGCCAGCCGGTTGGCGGCGACCATGACGGCCGTACCGCCGGTCCACACGGCGATGGAGAAGAAACCCAGCGCGGTGACGATCGTGATGAGGTTGCCGATCACCCGGCCGCGCACCCCGAAGTGGGCACCGGACGATATGGGGTCGTTGGTTCCCGTGCGGGCGCCGAGGCCGGCGAGAGGAGCGAGGAGGACGGTGCCGACCGCGGTTCCGGCCAGGATGGCGCTCATCGCGCCCCACCAGCCCAGACCGAACGCGATGGGGAGCGCCCCCAGGACCACGGTGCCGAAGGAGAACTGGGCGGAGGGCCAGATCCAGCCGAAGTCCGCGGGGCGGGAGGTGCGCCGGGCTTCGGGGACGGGCGCGATGCCGTCGGCCTCGCGCGGGACGGGGCGGGACGGCGCCGCGGACGGCGCCGTCCCTTCGCGCAGCGTGCTCACGCCTCTCCCCGCCCCCTGTCGGGCCCGGTGTCCGCGGAGAGGGTGTCCACGATCCGCAGCGGGTCGCAGGCCGGCCCGGACGTGCGCTCCCCGGTGGTCAGGTCGAACGTCGAGTAGTGCAGGGGGCACTTGATCCGCAGCCGGCCGCCGTCGACGTGCGCGAACTTGAGTTTGCCCTGCCGGTGCGGGCATCGCGCGGAGGCAAGGATCTTGCGGCCCGCCACCTCGACGAGCACCAGGTCCTCGCTGATCTCCCGTATGGGGGCTTCCGCGTCCATCAGGAGACCTCCCGTGCCCGGTTGACGGCCGCCTCGGTGGCCTCCCCGACGATGAGACTGGCGAGCCGCACACCGGCCCAGATCTTCGCCGGGTCGGGGTCCTCGAGGGACCGGATCGCGGTGCGCATGTGGTTGCTGTGGTACGAGTCGATGTACAGGTGCTCGGTGTAGTACGCGTCCTGCCGGATGCCCAGCCGCCGGGCCGCGCGCGCGAAGCTCTGGAACCCGTACAGGACACTGGCCTCGAAGTAGGCGTAGGCGCCCAGGAAGTACTGCGGCGAGGGCGCACGGCTGGCCAGCCAGTGGAACATGTTGACGTACGCGTAGCTCTCCGGTCCGGTGACGTCGAGGTAGTCGTCGACGTCGGTGCTCATACCGAGCTCGCTCAGCAGGTTCCGGTAGAGCTGGGAGTGGGACTTGTCGTCGTTGCCGCACCCGAGTTCGTCGATCAGGACCCGGAAGACCGCCATGCCGGACCGGTAGGGCAGGCGGGGCACGACGGGCAGCAGCGACTCGGACTCGGTCAGGCCGTCGAGGGCGAACTCCCGCACGACGGCCTTGAACTGCTCCAGGGTCGCCTCGTTCGCCAGGAAGGTGTCGTTGGCCGATACCTGTGCCTCCTCCTCGGCGAGGAACTGCTTGAGGACCTCCAGCAGCTCCGCGGTGGAGGGGAAATCGGGCGCGTCGGCCTCGAACCGGTGGGCCAGCGGAAGGATCCACTGTTCCTCGATGTCGAGCATGGCCGCATAGCCCTCGGCGTCGGGCACCTGCCGGTACAGCTCGTACAGCTCGCGCTGTGCCTCGCCGCGGCGCCGCTTGTTCCGCCGTACGGTGGCGGCGACGGTGGTCGGGTTCACCGCAGCTCCTCGTGGATCGCGGGGTCGGCGATGATGCGCCGGGCGTGCAGTTCCTGCTTCACCCACCGGTACCAGTCGTCCTTGAAGACGCCGTAGCGCTCGCAGACGGCGTCGACCTCTGCCTGACGGTCGGGGCTCGGGTCGACCAGCACCGCGTTGCACAGCGCGGGGTCGAGGTTGGCCAGCGGGCCGATGAAGCCGTCGATGCCGGTCGCGGCGGTGATCAGGTTCTCCCAGCCTTCGAAGACGGGTACGCCGGTCTTCGCCTCGGCCAGCTTCCGTGTGAAGGACGCGTCGCCGCTGGACTCCTTGATGCCGACGACCCCGGGGAGCCGGCACAGGGTCAGCAGGGTGTCGTACTCGATGCGGTTGCCGGACAGGGCCTCCTCGTTGTAGAGGAAGATCGGGACGTCGGTGGTGGCGCGCAGGGCCCGGTAGTGCTCGACGATGGCGTCCTGGGTGATGTCCTTGCCGAACGGGGTGGTGACCACCACGGCGTCGACGCCCAGGTCCACCGCCCGGCGGGCTCGTTCGATGACGTGTGCCGTGTCGGGGAGCTGGATGCCGGCGAGCACCGGGAGGCCGCCGGCGTGACGGACGGTGCAGCCGACGATGGCCGTCCACTGCCGCTCGTCCAGCTTCCAGCCCTCGCCGGAGGTCAGGGCCGGCATGAGGGCGGTGACTTCGGGGCGGACGTGGTCGATGAGGCGGGCCGCGCTCTGCTCGTCGACGCTGCCGTCGTCCTTCATCGGGGTGACGAGGGGAACAATCGTGCCGGAGTACATGTCCGGGCTCCTCACAGCGAGTGCGATGCGACGGTCAGGACCAGGGAGTCCTGGTAGAGCCGTTCGAGATGGCCGGGGAAGGTGTCCTCGGTGTCTGCGACCGGGACGGTGGCGACCGGGAGATCCGTCCGGCCGGTGAGGCGGGGGCTTGCCGTGTACAGCACGCCCGAGTGGGACAGGACCTGCGCGAGCAGCAGCCGTTCGTGGGCGGGAAGCCCCTCCAGCTCCGGCGCCGTGAAGGCCCGGCGCGTGTCGTCCTCGCCGTAGCCGATGCGCTCGATGGCCATGTCGGTGTGCAGGTTGTCCATGAAGGGGTAGTAGGCGTCCTGCACGGATCGGCTGTAGTCCCACACGAGGTCGTCGCAGCGACCGACCTGCTCCCAGCTCATCGTGACGCTCTCGCCCAGCCGGCCGGCGAAGAAGCGCTTGCAGGTCCGCCGGACGGCCTGGTCGCTGCTGTGCATGCCCATGAACAGGGTGGCGTCGATGAAGACGCGCGAGGACTCACCGGGCATAGCGCTCGAGCACCTTCCTCAGGCGGTCCATCGCGGCGGCGAACATCTCCGGCTCGCGGGCCAGCGCCAGCCGGATGTACCGCTCGCCGCGCTCCGGGGAGTTCCAGTAGAAGAAGGTGCCGGGGAGGACGTAGACCTCCTCGTCGAAGAGCACGGCCTGGAGTTCGGTGGCGGTGACGGCGTCGGAGAGGATCTTGAACCAGGCCACGGAGGTGTTCACCACCGGCTCCTGGAACTCGAGGATGGTCCCCTCCATGGCCTTGCGCGCCGCCGCGCCGTTGGCGGTGATGACGTCCCGCACCGAGGCGAAGCCGTCGGCGATGGAGTCCTCCACGTACTGCGTGACCATGTTGAGGACGAACGGCGAGACGTTCAGCAGCACGCTGGTGTGGAGGTTGTAGACCTCCTCCTGGATGTCCCGGCTGGCGGTGATCATGGCGCACTTGGCGTCCTGGATCGGCCAGGTCTTCCCGGTGTCCTCCATCACCAGGTAGGTGACCCCGGACTCCTCCAGCAGCTGGTAGATGTCCACCCGGCCGATGGTGTCGTCGCACAGCGCGAAGGAGGCGAAGCAGAAGTCCATGACCAGGACCTTGTCGTGGTCGACGCAGTAGCGCACGACCTCGCGGAAGCCCTCGAGCCGCTGCGCCAGGAGGGTGAACCCGGTCGGGTTGTTGGGGTCGACCAGGTAGATCGCGTCGGCGGTGACGCTCTGTGCGAGCCGGTCGTAGATCTTGTCCGTCTCGTGCAGCGCCTGCTCGGGGAACGGCGATATCGGCACCTGCATGTTGCGGAGCAGATCGACGAGGTTGTCGAAGCAGGGCTCGACCAGGGCCACGGACTTGCCGCGGCTCTTGAGGTACATGCCGGCGACCATGGTGGACACGCTGGCGGAGTAGGACAGGAGGGTGCGGCCCATCGTGCGGGCCGTGGGCTGGCGGTGCAGCCGGAAGAAGGCGTCCAGGAACTGGGCCTCGAAGTGGGCCTGCTGCTTGGACTCGGACTCGTACCACAGTTCGGGGAGCCGCGAGACGATCGCGTCCTGGCTGGGGGACTGCCGCTGATGCGTGTGCGCGTCGGCGAGGTTGTACCGGGTCTTGAGCGCTTCGATCTCGTGCTGGGTCAGGTCGACGAAGGCGCTGACGTCCGCCTTCGGCGCATAGCTCACGGACGGCACGCCGCTGATCGTGCTCTCGGACATGAGAATTCTCCCTGTGTCTTTGGGGGCTTCCCGAAATACGCAGGAAATGCTACAGAAAAATTCCGGCAGCCTGAATCACACTCGGATCACCAATGCGGTAATCATCGTGATGTTTTCCGGCCCCGGAAGATAATCGCGATGATGTTTTCCGAATCGGGAAAAATAATAGCGGCAATGTTTTTTGCATCGCGAAAAGGCGGCCGGGGGATTTCGATGCTTCGAAATCCCCCGGCCGCCTTCGAGCCGGATGTCCTTGCGCTACTCGGTGGCAGCCTTCAGGAGAATGTCCTCGTAGATCTTGGGATCGTCGGACTCGATCACCGGGAACCCGATGCCGTAATCACCTTCCCAGCGCACTTCGATCCCCGGGTTCGGGTAGTCGGCGCCATCGGACAGGAACAGGTGCGGGCTGCAGTTGACCCGGTCCGTGCGGGAGACGGCGGCCTGCTCCATGAGGGCGCTGCGGGCACGGCCGTCGTCCAGGGCGGCGGCCAGCGCGGTCACGTCGACGCTGCCGGTCTCGGCGGCGACGTCCAGGATGACCTTGCGGTGGCTGACACACCGCGACTGCGCCCAGAACGCCTTGCGGAGGCCGAGGTCGAGCTGCTCCGAGGCCGACAGGGACTGTTCCTTGGCCGCCTGGATCGCCTCCAGCGCGGGCAGCATGGTGGACGGGTACAGCCAGTCCTTGTCCTGCCAGAGCTGCCAGCCGGCCTCGGGTTCCATGCTCGCCATCCGGCCCACTTCGCTGTCGGTTCCCGGGCGCGGGCTGGGGGCGTCGTTGAGGAGCTCCAGCGGGAAGGCACGCAGGTCGAAGCCGACCTGGTGCTCGAGACCGAGGCGCTTGCGGGTCGCGTGCAGGCGGTGGATCGCGATGTGCGCGAAGGAACACCAGATGTCGGAGAAGACGATGATGACGCCGGGCGGCGGGGTCAGGGACGCGTCGGTCATGAGTTGCTCCAGTGTGTGATCAGTGGGGCGGGGGATCGCGGGCCCGTGCCGGTGCATGCCGCAGGGCCGTGCCGGGAGGGGCGGGGACGCCTCAGGCGCTCGATGCTCCGTGCGCGTCCAGGACGGCTTCCAGATCGATGTCCGCGCCCGGCAGCCACTGCGGCAGGCTCGGAATGCGGGACATGGCCTCCATCAGGGCGTCGACCATGGCGCCCTCCACGGTCGGTCCGTGCGCGGACAGCAGGCGGGCGGCGGACAGGGAGGACACGCCTCGAACGGTCCGGTGGAACTTCTGGTCGGCCACCAGCGCCGTCCACGGGGAGATCGCCCGGTTCAGGATGTCGAATCCCTCGAAGAATTCCTTCACCTGGGCGTCACCGATATGCTGCACGGTTTTCGGCAGCACCGTGCCGAAACTGTCCGAACTGAAAAGCGTCCCGTCCTTGTGGTCGAACAGGGCCAGCGTCCCCGGCGAATCGAACGTGGGCGGCCGCAGGAAGGTGAGACGCCGGTCGCCTATCGACATCCGACTCCCGGGGTTCACCGTCACCACCCGTTCCCGCGGAATGCGGAACTCTTCGGACAGGCGGGTGAGCGATATCGCGTTGGTGATGACCTTCGCACCGGGAGCCCGGTCGAGAATGCGCGTCAGGCTTCCGGTGTGATCCCGGTCGTCGTGGGTGATGGCGACCCAGCGCAGATCCTCCGGGTCGACCAGCGACCACAGGGCCTCCTCGAATGCCGCGCGGTCGACGGGCATGCCCGAGTCCACCAGCATCGGTTCCTCGCCGCGCAGCAGATAGGCGTTGACCGGCTGCAGGCCGAGGTCGGGTATGGGTAACTCGGAGGGCAGGACATGCAGTTCGGGTCCTGCGGTGTAGGTCTCCAGCATCAGGTCAGCCTCCTGTCCCGGTCACACGAGCTGGATGGCCAGCGAGCCGGCGAGCAGCAGGCCGAGTCCCGACAGCCGGGGGGCGGTCATCAGCCGGGCGGGGAGCCGGAACAGGCCGCGGTGGTCGATCAGGGCGGAGGTCAGCTGCTGTCCGGTCACGGTCAGCGCGACCGTCACGGCGGCGCCGATCTCGGGAATGAGCAGGAAGGTGCCGGTGACGTAACCGGCGGCGCAGGCTCCTCCGAGCCAGCCCCACCACGGCATCGTCTTCAGCGGTGCCAGCTGCGGCTCGGGCGTCTTCCCCGTGATGCGCAGCACCAGCAGGACGACGGCGATGGTGAGCGTGGCCACCGCGAAGCTGAACGCCGCGACGGTGATGGGGGCGTCGAGCCCGTTGCGCAGCTTGGCGTTGACGGCACCCTGCACGGGCAGCACGCCGCCGGCGACGATGCCGAGCGCGATCCACCCGGTCCGGCCGGCACCGGACATCTTCGGGGCACCGGGGGGAGCGCTCGCCTTCTGTCCCCTGATGATCACGACGATGCCGACGAGCACGGCGAGGGCGCCCAGGGCGATTCCGGGGCTCAGGCTGCGCTTCTCCAGACCGAACAGTCCGCCCAGGTCCAGGACCAGGGAGGCGAACATCTGCCCGGTGACGAACAGTCCTACGGCTGCCAGCGCTCCCAGGCGGGGGAAGAGCAGGATGCCGCTGGTGATGTACAGGGGGCTGGCCAGGCCGCCGAGCAGGTGCCACCACTCGACGTCGGGGAGCTTCCCGAGCGCGCCGAGCGTGCCCGTCACCGCCGCCAGCACCACCAGGAGGCCGGTGGCCACGGCCAGTTGAATCGTGGAGGCGCCATAGGGCGTACCCACGGCCTTGTTCAGTTGCAGGTTCACCGACGCCTGGACGGCCAGTAGGCACCCGATCAGGAGGGCTGCGGCGAGCAGCGCGGCGTTCATGGTCTCTCCCGCTCTTCAAGTGGACGCTTGTCTCACTTAACATAGCGCCAGGGCAGCCAAATGGACAAGCTGTCCACTTAAGGGATCGAAGTAAGGTGAACCCCATGAGCAACGGCGACGAGATCCCGGCACCGCCCGTCGTCCCCCTCGGTGACCTCCAGGCCACCGCGCCGCCCAGGCAGCGCGCCGACGCGGTGCGCAACCGTGCCCGCATCCTCTCCGCCGCCGAACGGCTCTTCAGCGAGCACGACCCGCGCACCGTCACCATGGACCAGATCGCCAAAGCCGCAGGTGTCGGCCGCGCGACCCTCTACCGGAGCTTCCCCGACCCGTCCGCCGTCGCCACGGCACTCCTCGACGAGCACGAGCGCCGTCTGCAGGGACAGATGATCTACGGCCCCCCGCCGCTGGGGCCGGGGGGACCTCCCGCCGAACGCCTGGCGGCCTTCTACTTCGCCGTCCTGGACCTGCTGCAGCGGCATCTGCCGCTCGCCCTCGGCGCGGAAACCGGCCCGGCTCGCTACACCACCGGCGCCTACGCCTTCTGGCGCCTGCATGTGCGCACCCTGCTGGAAGCCGGCGGCGTCAAGGACCCCGACGCGCTCGCCGACATCGCCATGGGGCCGCTGGCCCCGGAGCTGTACCACCACCAGCGGCACACCCTGGGCATCCCGCACGAGCGCATCGCGCAGGCCCTGTCCCTGCTGGCCCGGCGCCTCCTAGGGGCTGCCTGACCAATCCCCGCCCGCTCCGCGACGCCCGGCACCCACTCCCCCGCACACCGGCGGCGGGGATGCGCCACAGGCGCCTAGACCGAGGGTGAGCCGATCTGCGAGCGCGGCCGCTCACCGCCCTCGCCCGCGGGCTCCAGAGCGGGAAGCACGAGGTGCCAGATCCGCTCCACCCTCACGTGCGCCGCCCCGTCCAGCGCTCCGGCCTCGCCGAGCCAGGGCTCGTCGGTGGGCAGCCTCGGCCGCCGCATCGCCAGCTCCACGCCGCTGACCACATAGCTGACCAGAGCGGCCAGCGCCATGGCGTCCACTCCCGGACGCAGCAGCCCTTCGGCGTCCGCGGCCCGCGACAGCCGCGCCACCTCGCGCCGCCACGGACACTTCTCCTCCTGGACCCCCTGCGGCGTCAGCTCCCGTGCGAGCCGCTCGGCGGCCCGCACCACCTCGTCGTTCTCCAGGAGGTCGATGAGCGTGCGGGTGACGGCCATCAGCTTGCCCACGGCGCTCGGACTGCCGCTCGTCGCCGACTCGATGGCTCTGCGGGTCACCGTCCGGGCCCGCTGCATGACCGCCTCGGCCAGGTTCGCCTTGGTACCGAAGTGGAAGACCACAGCTCCCGTCGTCACCCTGGCCCGTGCGCTGATACGGCTCAGCGAAGTCCGCTCGTAGCCGTCCGCGTCGAAGGCCTTGGCCGCGGCCCGCAAGACGATCTCCTTCGTGCGTTCGGCTCGCTGCTGGGTCGCCAAGAGTTCCTCCCCCGTTGAATCGCCGGCGCGATGTGCGACCAGGCGGGGCCGTCCGATCACCGCCCGGGCGCCGCCGGTGAGCGGGCCCGAGCGATCGGCCGACCGCGTAGTTGTGAGCAACTAGCCTTGCTATTCAGTGAGTTGAACTGACGAACGCGCTGGATCGTAGGTTACCGCAATGAACCTTGAGGTCTAAAATAGTTAACTCCTGAACCGGTTCCGCTCAGACCTTCCGCCAGGCCGGGGTCCAGGCGCCGTCCTCGACCACGTAGTCCCCGAACAGCGCGGGGGCCTCCTTGGCCAGGAGATCGGCCACCTTGCCGAACAGCAGGCGGATCTCCTCCTCGGCGCCGGATGCCGTACGGCTCTCGATGACGTGCCGCAGGGTGCGCACGTTGGCCGTCCACACCAGGCCCGTGGCCACACCCTCGGGGGCGAAGCGGCGCATGAAGGAGGTCTTGGCCTTCTTCTCACTGAAGGGCACGCCCTGATCGTCCAGGTGGAAGCGCTCGGCCATCCAGTGCTGGAACGCTTCCATCTGTTCCAGCAGCGCCGTGGCCCGTTCCATCAGCTCGGCGTCCTCCTGCGCCCAGTCGGGGAACCAGAACGGCAGATCGTCGAGGCGCACGAAGCGCAGCGACTCCTGGGAGACGGCGGTGCCGGCCCGGTGCCTGACGAGCTCGTGGGTGACGACCCGGCTCACACCGTGCAGGACGAAGGTGAAGTTCACGTGCTCCAGCACGGAACCGTGCGCGGAGGCCAGGATGTTGCGCAGATAGGCGTCCTGGTCGGTGCGCACGCGCCTCACGTTGGGGTTGAGGCCGGGCTCCCAGGACCGGTAGCAGATACGCCCGGCGAACTCCGCCAGGTTCTGCGCGTCGTCCAACTCACCACGGTCCAGGCGCTCGAGCCAGCTTTCCCCTCCCACCTCGGCAAGGTAGGCGGCCACTTCTTCGTAGTCGATCTGCGGGCGGGCGATGATCCGAACCTCGGGCTCCACACGGCGCAACGCGATTCTCCGTACTGGTCGGTCTGGTGCTGACGTGTCGTGGTCGCTCGTCTCAGCGCCTCACGGCGGGGGCGTCGGCCCGGGCCGCCGGCCCCGGCCTTCGAGGTGGTCGAGGACGCTGTCCAGGAGCTTCTCGAAGGCGACCGCGGTGTCGTCGGGCAGCCTCTCGCGCAGCCTGGCGTGCTCGGCTGCGGCCGAGTCCAGGACCGACCGCGTGAGGGCCTCGCCTTCCTCGGTGAGTTGCACCCAGGTGCTGCGGCCGTCGTGGATGTTCGCCTCCCGGTTGACGTACCCCGCCTGGGCCAGCCGCAGGACGACGTTGCTGGTGCCACCGGAGGAGAGCCCGCAGGCCGAGGAGAGGCTGGTCGGCCTGAGCCGGTGGTCCGGAGCGCCGGACAGGGCCAGCAGCACGTCCGCGTCGGCGTTCGTCAGGCCCGCGCCGGACGCGGCGGTCCGCGTGGCGGCGTTCACCACCTGCGCCAGACGAGCCGCCTTCTGGGCGATCCGTGCCAGCGAGACCGTGTGTCCGGCCGAGGCGAGGTTCTTCATCTCTCTCCTTCCGCGCCGCGAGGCAGCGCAGTCGCGCCTGTGAACCGCGCCGCACCGCGGCACCGCGCCGCCAGGATGCAGGAGGGGCCGCCCACGGGCAAAGCCCTGGCTCCCGCGTCACGGTTCGGTTGAGCACCCAACGCCTAGCGGCTATTCTCTCACAAGAAAGCTTTGAAGAAAGCTATCTGAGGGGTGGTGGCAGGTCCTTCCCCCTACCCGCGCAAGCGCGACGGGGCGCTCAGGGCTGCGGGCCCCGGTTGGACCGGCGCCGCCACCAGGCCTTGCCCCGGCCGGACGCTGTCGCCGACAGATGAGGAAACCGACAGAAGGGCACTGCCTTGAGGCCGGAGCACCGTGTGGAGAACAGCGGCTCCGTGATGCGTCTGCTGCTGCTCTGCTTACGGGAAGCACGGATAGCCGTTCAGGTCATGTTCGCGCTCCGCCTGGTGACGGCTGCCGCGCTGAGCAGTCCCGGCGGTCGGGGCCTGGCCTCCTGGCCGGCCCTGCTCGGCATCGCCGCCTGGAGTTGCGCCGTCTTCTTCGTCTACCTGCTCAACGGTGTCACCGACATCGACGAGGACCGGATCAACGGGTCGCAACGGCCCATCGCCTCCGGGTTGCTGACGCCCCGGCAGGCGATCGTCGTCGCCCGGGGCGCGGCTCTCCTCGCCCTGGTGTGCGCGGCGGTGCACGGGGTCGCCCTGCTGGTCCCGCTGGTCGCCCTGATGCTGCTGGGCTACGGGTACTCGGCACCGTCCTTCGCCTGGAAGTCCAGGACCGGCACCGCCATGGCCGTCGTCCTGGCGAGCGGGCTGCTGACCTACTTCGCGGGCTGTGTGGTCGCCCAGGAGGCGTCGAGCAGGGTGCCGGTGCTGGTGTTCGCCGCGGCGATGACGGCCTGGATGGGGCTGGTGGGCACGCTGGCGAAGGATTTCTCGGACGTCGAGGGGGACGCGGCGGCGGGACGGCGCAGCGTGCTCGTGACGCGTGGACAGGCCGTGGCCCGCACGCTGTGCGGCGCGAACGCCCTTGCCGTGGGCGCTGCCTTCGCCGTCTGTGCCGCGTTCCTGGCTCCCGTCCTGCTCTGGCCGGCGGTGATCGTGCTCCTGGGAGCCGTGTGGCTCGCCGGCACGCTGGCGTACGGCGAGAAGGGCAGCACGCGCCGTCCCTACCAGGTCTTCATGATCGTCCAGCACGCGGCACACACCGCGGCGCTCGTCCTCGCTGTCCAGGGCGAGCGTGTGGCTTGACCCGAACACCGCATGCTCAGGCACCGAGGGGGATCTCCATTGAAATCGATCACCAAGCCACGGAGTCGCGGGAATGCACTCGGTGAGTACTTGCAGGCCCATACGACGGGCATCCTGTCCAGGTACTGGGACATGCTCTACCGCTCCCAGAACCCCCTGGCGGACGACGATGCGTGGGAGATGTGCGCCGCACAGGCGCGCAGCATCATCTCGGAGTGCGTCCGGGCGCTGTCCGGAGACGAGGGCGCGGTGCGCACCGAGACCGCGGACCCGCGGGACGTCGGCGCACTCCGCGTCCGGCAGGCGATCCATCCCCTCCATTCCCTGCGAGCGGGCCGGATCCTTGTCGGCCTGGTGCTGCGCACCCTGGCGCAGGCCGTCTCCGACGAGGAGGCGGACGCCGTCTGGGTCATCAGATGCATGACGGCGCTGGAGGACGCGGTCTGGGAGCGCATCGAGGTCAGCTCCGCCGGCTACGACAGCTATCTCCTGCGGGAAGTGCGCACGGTCGACTCCGCATCCCGGCGTGCGATGGTCCGCGAGGTGCAGGACCGGCTCGACGACCATCTCAGCGCCGCACTGCGGCAGGTGGAGGTGTGCGCCGCCATGGCCACGGAGGGGTCGTACGGTCTCCAGGCAGAGTTGTCACTGGCGCAGAAAGCCCTCAGCGAGACCCTCGACTCCGTGCGCCACATGGCCACCGGGCTGCGGCAGCCGGCCGCGACCTCGCTCGAGAGCGCCATCAACGCGCTGGTCCAGGCCATGGAGCTCACCCAGGCCACGGTCCGCGTACAGATCACCGGCGATGAGACATGGGTCTCGCCCACGGCGCTGGACGAAACCCTTCTGGTCGTCCGCGAGTGCCTGCGCAACTCGCTGCTGCACGCCCGGGCACGCACCCTCGTCATCTCGATCGACATCGCTCCGCTGGAGATCGGGGGACACGTCGAGGACGACGGGATGGGCTTCGACGTGGAGCACGTCCTGGTCGACGGGGATGCCAGCGGCCTGGCCTCCGTCACGGAGCGGGTCGAGCGCCTCGGCGGGCGCCTGCTGGTCAACAGCACCCCCGGGGGCGGCACGCGGACCAGCTTCCGCCTGCCCAACAGGATCGCGCCGGCGGCGTCCGGCGAACGGGACCTCACCCGCGTGATGCTGGCGGACGACCACACCCTCCTCCGGTCGGCGATCGGCAAGATCCTCGGTTCCGCCGACGGGATCTCCGTGGTCGCGGAGACCGGTTCGGGACGGCACATCGTCGACCTGGCGGAACGTCATCGGCCGCAGGTCCTCCTGCTGGACGTCGACATGCCGGACTGCGACGCCCCCTCCGTCATCGCCCGGCTGCGCGAGCGCATGCCCGAGCTGCGGGTTCTGATCCTGAGCATGAACGACGACCCGCACCTGATTCAGGAGCTGCTCGGGCTCGGCGCACACGGCTATCTGCACAAGGGAGTGCGCAACCAGTCGCTGGTGTCGGCGATCCAGGACGCGGTCGCTCACCCCACCCTCGTGACCGTGGCGGTTCCCAGCCAGAGCCTCAGCCTGTTCCCGCCCACCGAGGCCCCGGTGTCCGGGAGCCTGTCGCCGCGGGAGGTCGAACTGCTCACCCGCGTGGCGTCCGGCCTGACCAACCGCCAGATCGCGCATCGGCTCGGCATCACCGAGGGAACCGTGAAGCGCCACTTGCGCAACATCTTCAAGAAGCTCGATGTCACCTCCCGGATCGAGGCGGTCAACCGGGCCACGGAGAGGGGGCTGTTGCGGCCCCCCTCTCCGGGCGGCCTGCGCGCCGCGCGTTCACGGCAGCCGGATCACCTGGGCCGCGTAACTGAGACCTGATCCGAAGCCCAGCAGCAGGGCAGGCCCACCCCCCTCCGCTCCCTCCGCCCGCAGCCGTTCGAGGGCCAGCGGAATGGAGGCCGCGCTGGTATTGCCCATGTCCACCACGTCGCGGGCGACCGCGACATGGGCGGGCAGTTCCAGCGCGGACGCGACCGTGTCGACGATCCGCAGGTTCGCCTGGTGGGGCACGAACGCGACGAGTTCGTCGGGGGTCACCTGCGCCCGCTCCAGTGCCTCCCGGGCCACCGCCGGGACCTGTGTGACGGCCCACCGGTACACGCGGGGGCCGTCCATGCGCATGAAGGGACGGTTCACCGCCGGATCGGCGCTCTCCAGCCAGGACTCGTGCTGCGCGATCAGTCCGGTCTGTGATCCGTCGCTGCCCCAGACCACCGGCCCGATCCCCGAGGCGTCCTCCGCCGGCCCGACCACCGCGGCTCCCGCACCGTCCCCGAACAGGAATGCCGTGGAGCGGTCCTTGGGATCGATCAGGTCCGACATCCTCTCGGCCCCGATGACCAGCGCGTACTCGGCCGAGCCAGAGCGGACCAGGTCCCTCGCCAGCGCCAGGCCGGTGCTGAACCCGGCGCAGGCGGACATCACGTCGAAGGCGGCGGCGTCCGTGCCCAGGGCGTGCGCGACGTGTGCCGCCGCGGCCGGTGTCTGGTACAGGTACGACATGGTCGCCAGCACCACGACGGACACCTGCCGCGCCTCGACCCCCGCCTCGACCAGCGCCTTCGCCGCCGCCTGCTGCGCCATGTAGGGGATGGTCTCGGCGGGGTCCGCGAACCGGCGGCTGCGGATCCCCGAATGGCGCTGGATCCACGCGTCACTGGAGTCGATCGCCTCGCAGATGTCGGCGTTGCCGACGACGGTGGCGGGCCGGTAGGCGCCCACGCTCAGGATGCGCGCGCCGGTACGCGCGCTCCCACCGGAACGTCCGTGTGTCATGCCTGCCGCCCTCCTGTCCGGGCGACCGGCACGTGGCGCGGGGCCCGGAAGGCCAGCGACGCCAGGTACGGGGGACGGGGCGGACCCGCCCACCGCAGGTCGGGGAACCTGCGCACGGCCTGGCGCAGCACGGCGGCGCCTTCCGCACGGGCCAGTTCCGCGCCCGGGCAGCGGTGCACCCCGATACCGAAGGCCAGGTGACCGCGGAGGTTGGGGCGTTCCGGACACAGCCGCTCCGGCTCGGGGAACACCTCCGTGTCCAGTCCCGTGCTGGTGAGGAGCAGCAGCAGCTCCGCCCCGGCGGGCAGGTCGACACCGCCCAGCGTCACCGGGCGGGCGACCACCCGCCGCCAGGCGGTCAGGGGGGCGTCGTAGCGGAGCACCTCCTCCAGCCAGGCGGGGACCCGCTCCACGTCCTCGGCCAGCCACTGCCAGGTGCCCTCACCCTGGAGGGCGCGCAGGAAGGCGGAGCAGGTGAAGAAGCCCGTCGTCGCGTGGCCGGCCACCAGGACGGTGTAGAGGACCGAGGCCGCCTGATCGGTGCCGAGCGGGGACCCGTCGGGCAGGCGGTGTCGGCGCAGGGCCATGAGCAGGGAGCCCTCGGGCACGTCGGTGCGCTGGACGATCTCGGTGAGCCAGCCGAAGAACGCCGCCACGGTGTCCGCGAGATCACGCTGCCGGTCGGGGTCGGGCCGGCCCCAGAACAGTTCGATGGACGCGGCCGTCCACTCGTACAGGGTCTCCACGTCCAGCGTGTTCCTGATGCCCAGAACGTGGAGCACCACCCGGATCGGGACACTGCGGGCGACGGTCTGCGCGATGTCGGCCCGGCCCGTGCGCGCCAGTTCTTCGTCCAGTGCGTCGAGTTCCTCGGAGACGATCCGCTCGATGTCCGGCAGGGCGGACCGTACCCGTGCGGCGCTCAGCAGCCGCATGGCGAGGGCACGCAGCCCGGCGTGGCTCGCCTCGCTGTTGTTGAACAGGGCCGGCGGGAGGTCGAAGTCGGCCTTGGCCAGCCTGCGCAGGGCCGGGAGGCGCAACTGGGTGATGGCGTCGAGGGTGTTGTCGTTGCGGAAGGTCTCGGGCTCCAGGAGCACGCGTCGTACATCCGCGTAGCGGCTCACCAGCCACAGGCCGGTGATCTCGTCGTAGTGGACCGGGTGGTCCTCGCGCAGGGCCTGGTAGGTGGCGTAGGGGCAGGCGGCGAACCCCTCGTCGAGGAGGTCCGTCCGGGTCGGGGGTGGGGTCGGGGCCGGGGTCGGGGTCGGCGGGTATACGGACGGCTTCATATGGACTCCACGGTTTCGCCGCGCTTGAGCCGGTTTCGGCAGTCCAGTACGTAGGGGGCTTCGGCGTGCAGCAGGTCGTAGTCGATCCCCTGGTGGTCGGTGAGCAGGATCACCGCGTCCGCGTTCCGGAACTCCTCCGCGGTCGCCTCCACGCGCTTCACCGCAGGGATCAGCGGGAACGCGTCGGAGACGTACGGGTCGACGGCGCGGACCTCGGCCCCGAGGGGCAGCAGGAGTTCGGCGACGCGGAGCGCCGGGGACTCCCGGTAGTCGGAGATGTTCGCCTTGTACGCCAGTCCGAGCAGCAGCACCGTCGATCCGTTGACGGCCCTGCCGCGGCGGTTGAGCCCGTCGGTCAGCCGCTGGACGACCTGGGCCGGACGCCGGTTGTTGACCTTCTGGGCCAGTGCCCAGAACTGCAGTTCCTCACCGGTCTGCTGCTTCAGGCGCCAGGACAGGTACTCCGGGTCGATGGGCAGACAGTGCCCGCCCACGCCCGGCCCGGGGGTGAACTTCATGAAACCGAAGGGCTTGGTGGCGGCGGCCTCCAGCGACTCCCACACGTCGATCCCCAGGACGTGGGCGGCATCGGCCAGTTCGTTGACGAGGGCGATGTTGACCGCCCGGAAGGTGTTCTCGATGAGCTTGGTGAACTCGCCCTCCTTCGTCCCCGACAGGGGGACGATCGTGTCCACCAGCCCGGCGTAGAAGTCCTGCACGGCACACAGCGACCGGGGGCCGATGCCCGTCACGACCTTGGGAGTGTTGGCGAAGTTCCACTGCGGGTTGCCGGGATCGATGCGCTCCGGGCTGAAGCCGAGGAAGAAGTCCTCCTCTCCCCTCAGGCCCGAGCCCTTCTCGAGGAGCGCGAGCACGACGTCCTCGGTCGTCCCGGGGTACGTGGTGGACTCCAGGATGACCGTCGCTCCGCGGCTGAGGTGCGCGGCGATCGTGGTGGCCGCCTGCTCGACATGGCTCAGGTCCGGAGCGCCCGCCCGTAACGGGGTGGGCACCGTGATGACCGCGACGTCGAAATCCTCCAGTGCGGCGGGGTCGCCGGTGGGCACATAGCGCCCGGTCCGCAGCACCGCTCGCAACTGCTGCGAGTCGATGTCCTCCACGTACGACTGTGCCGCGCTGAGCTTCTCCAGACGTTCACCGTCGATGTCCAGCCCGATGACCGTGTGGCCCGCCTCAGCGGCTCTGACTGCCAGGGGAAGCCCCACGTACCCCTGACCCATGACAACGACCTTCACGATGACCTCACAGACTCGAGTGAAGTGAAGGAATCGAGCACATCGACCGGCCACCCCGTTTCGTCGAACCAGCGGCCGCCGATGTCCCGGTTGATGGGGAACGCCTGGTTACGCACCCCGGAGAAGAGAACCTGGTTGTTGCGGCGCAGAATGTCGTCGCCGAGCTCGTCGAGTGCCGCGGCGCGCGCCTTGGCGTCAGTGATGCAGTCGGCCTCGTGCACGACGTCGATGAATTCCAGCGCATCGTCGATGGAAGCGTTGTAGTTGCGCACCCAGGCGCCCGGCAGGAAGCGCAGTTCGGCCTTCGCTTCCATCAGCCGGCGCACCGCCTTGAATCCGACGTGCACAAGGTCCCGGCGGCTGAGCCAGCGCGTCTCGTAGTTGATCCGGTTGATGAGAGAAGCCCGCTCCATCCCCCGGCGGTGTTCCTCGGCCGTCCGGTAGAAGATTCGGTAACCGTGCTGGTCGGGGTTCTCGAAGAACGTCGACGCCGGGTCGAGGAACGGAATCATGGGACAGAGCATCGGGTTCACCCGCAGGCCCTGGAACTTGGTCAGGAGGTGATGGCAGTAGTCCACCGTCTCCATGACCGAGCGTTCGTCCTGTTCCGGCATTCCGATGAAGTACCAGACGTCGATCTGGTGGATCCCGATGTCCAGTGCGCGGTAGATCCACTCCTCCATCTCCTCATTGCTGAACACCCCGCGTCCGGCCAGTTTGGCCACCCGCGGGTCGTGGCTTTCCGGGGAGAGGGTGATGGAGGTGTGCGCGTTGGCCTCGGCCATCCGCTTGAGGGTGTGGTCCGAGGTGAGCCGGAACTGCTCGTAGCTGATGGACTTGAAGCGTGATTCGGCGACCCGGTCGAGGAAGAACTCCATTCCCTGCCTGGTCTCGTTGTACGAACCCACCGAATAGAAGTGGTAGTTGTCCGCGCCCTCGACACGGCCCATGGTCTCGAACTCGTACGCGACCTCCTCGGGCACCTTGCGGGCCATCGACGGCTTCTTCTTGAAGATCCGGCGGAACGCCTCCCGGGAACCGCCGCACCAGCCGCAGTTGTAGGCACAGCCCGCGTTCTGGGTGGAGAGGACCTCCCGGATGCCCGACCCGACCGACGTGTCGGGCCCCGTCGTCCAGTCCACCCCGCAGGAGAAGGTGGCGGGCAGGTGCGAGAAGTCGTTGTCGTGCACGTCCCCGTCGCGTGACTTCCACAGCAGGTTCGGGATTCCGCGGTAGTCGCTGCGGCCGTGCCGGACCGCCTCCATGAGCGCCGCCATGGGCTCGTGCGTGTCGTAGCCGCGCATCACCATGTCGATCTGCGGCATGCGGATCAGCTCGTCCGCGTAGTACGTGGACGACGTCCCGCCGAAGAGGATCGCGATGTCGGGGCGCAGGGCCTTGATGCGCCGGGCCACCTCGAGGCTGCCCTGGACGTGCACCATCCAGTGCAGGTCGATGCCCACCACCGGGGCGTCCAGCGCCTCGATGACGCTGTCCATCGGAAGGTGCGGGTAACGCAGCAGCAGGGAGCTGAGGTTGAGCAGCTTGACGTCGCTGCCGCGGTCGCCGAGGAAGCGCTGGAGGGTCTTGAAACCGATCGGGAAGTACTCGTACAGCGGAGTGATCGGTACGTCGCCCGACGTGCCCAGGAACGGGAAATAGATGTCCCTGCGGTCCCGGAAGTCGAAGACGGCCGGCGCGTGCAGGAAGAGGATGTCGGCCCGCAGCGGCGGAAGCGTGCCGGGGCGGGAAGCCGGCGCGGTGCCCTGGACGGAAGCAGGCATCGGTCACTGCTTCCCGGAGGCTGTGCCGGGCGAGACCGCGGTGCGTTCGGCGAGCGACTGGGCGAGGAGCAGGCGCCGCACCTTCCACGAGCCGGTGAAGGGGATCTCCTCCCAGCGCAGTTCGTGGACGGGCGCCGAGGCGACCCCCAGCTCGCCGGCGGCCCGGTCCCAGGCGGCCCGGTCGAGCGGTGAGCCGTCGCGCACGCACACGGCGGCGGCCAGGGTGTCCGGGGTCGGCTTGACCAGGACCACCTCGCACAGCTCCGGAAGCGCCTCGAGCAGGGTGTCCTCCGCCTCCAGCAGGCTGGTCACTCCGTCGGCCCGGTCCACGACGCGGTCGAGCAGCTCCAGCTCGCCGTTGTCGAGGAGGCGGCCCACGTCCTGCATGGCCCACCAGGCCTCGCGGTCCGGCGCCGCGGTGTCCACGTAGCCCCGGCTGAGCCCTTCGGTGCGCACCTCGATGCTGCCGGCCGTGCCGGGCGGCACCGGCTCGCCGTCCTCGCCGACCACCCGCACCTCGGACACGCCGGGGATCGGCGCGCCGACGTTGCGGCTGGAGATCTCGTTCAGGTCGGCCCGCGTGATCACGCGCAGCGTGGTGGGACCGGTCTCCGTCTGGCCGTAGCCCTGGAGGTAGACGGCGTCCGGCTGGTCCGAGGCGTTCAGCAGGGCCCGGACGGTGCGCGGGTGGATCGCGTCGAAGGTGCTCACGAACCGCTTCACCTGGGCGAAGGGGCGGCCGGGGTCGTCCGTGAGCGGCTCCCAGCGCAGGAGGAGATTGGGATGGGACTCCACGCTCACCGGCCGGTGGGCCAGCAGGAGGTCCCGGATCCGGTCCATGTCGGGGTCGGCGGCGGCCACCAGCGGGGTGCCGGTGATCAGGTTGCCGAGCAGCGCGGAGGACGCCCGGATGTGCGTCGGCGAGATGCACCGGAAGGAGAACTCGGTCTGCCGGCCCGTCTGCTGGGCGACGCGCAGGGTGGGTGCGGCGTGCGCGTACAGCGAGGCGGTGGACTGCGCGATCAGTTTGGGCAGGCCGGTCGTACCGGAGGAGTGGGTGATGATCACCTCGTCGCCGTCCGCGGGGCGGTGCGGGCGATGGGTCCGGCCGCCGGTCAGCGGCCGTATCCACGCCGCCTCGGTCCCGTCGACCGACCAGGCCGACGCGGTGAGCCGTGCGGCCTCCTCCCCGACGGGGGCGAGGCGGTCGGCGCCGTACGCGTCGGTGAGGAGCACCGGTTCGCCCAGCCGCTCCAGGAGCGCGAGCAGTTCCCGGACGCCCATGCGCGCCGACAGCAGCGCCGGGACCGCGCCGATGCGGATCGCGGCCGCGGCCAGCGCCTGGACGTCGATGTGGTCGCGCTTCACCACCGCGACCCGGGTCCCCGGCCGGACCCCGGCGGTCCACAGCCGGTCGGCGAAGTCACCGACGAACTCGGCGAGTGCGGCGTGGTCGAGGGCCTCCTTGCCGGTTCCCGCCCACGGCGAGTCGGCGATCAGCGGAGTGTCGGGGTGCTGGTCGGCGGCGAGGAACACGGCCTCGCTGAGGTTGATCGGTGTCGTGAGGTTCACGCTGTTGCCCCTTCGATGGGGAGACGTCAGGACGAGGTCTGTTCCTTTGCCGCACCGGCCGCGCGTCGGCCGGCCAGGGCTGCGGCGACCTGGCCGGCCAGCCCCGCGGAGTTCAGCAGCACCGCGCGGTTGGCGGTGGCGCTGCGCCCGCCTGTGGCGGCACCGACGTGCTTCATGAGGTAGGGCGTCAGGGAGGGGCCGCGTACGCCGTCCCGCTCGGCGGAATCCAGGGCCTGACGGATCACCCGGTCGTGTTCGGCGGGGTCCAGGGCGTCCGCGGCGGGGATCGGCGAGGCCACCAGCAGGCTTCCGCCCCGGCCCAGCCGCCAGTGGTACTCGGCAGCGGCGGCGATCCGGTCCGCCTGGTCCAGACGGTGCGGCACGGGGAAACCGCTGGACGGGCAGTAGAAGGCCGGGAATTCGGAGCAGGCGTGCCCGATGACCGGGACGCCCTGGGTCTCGAGGTACTCCAGGGTGGCGCCGATGTCCAGGATGCTCTTCACCCCGCCGCACACGACGACGGCACGGCTGCGGGCCAGTTCGACCAGGTCCCCGGAGACGTCGAACGACTCTCCGGCGCCCCGGTGCACCCCGCCGAGTCCGCCGCAGGCGACCACGCCGATGCCGACCCGGTCGGCCACGGCGAGGGTGGAGGCGAACGTCGTCGCGCCGAGGCCCCCGCCGGCCAGGACCGGGCCGAGGTCGCGGTTGCCCACCTTGGACACCCGCTCGGCCGTCGCCAGGCGCTCGGCGGTGTCCGGCTCCAGGCCGACCCGGACGGTTCCGTCCAGGACGGCGACCATGGCGGGAACGGCACCGGACTGCCGTATCGCCTTCTCCACCTCGGCCGCCGCCTCCAGGTTCTGCGGGTGCGGCAGACCGTGGGCGATGACCGAGGACTCCAGAGCGACGACCGGGGTGCCCGCCGCCAGGGCTTCGCGCACCTCGGGCGCCAGGACGAGCAGGTCCGAGGGGGCCGCGGTGCTCATGGGTTCACCTTTCGCATGATCTGGGTGGCCGCTCCCCGGCAGCACACGGTGCCGTTCTGGAGCACCCGTACCGCGACGGACGCGTGGCGGTGGGTCAGTTGCGTCGCCTCGGCCTCGATACGGGCGGGGCCGGGCATGAGCGGGGCGAGGAACTCCAGGGTGAGCTCGCCGGTGAGGAAGTCCCGGTCGTCCGGCAGGATGGTGAGCATGACCAGGCCGGCGTACTGGTCGACGAGCGCGGCGGTGTACCCGCCGAAGATCATGTTCTCCTTGACGGCGAACTCCTCGGAGCACGAGAAGTCGACGGCGACCCAGCCCGGTCCCCACTGGTCGCAGTTGGGCAGCCGGAGCTTCTCGATCCAGGGGGGACCCTGCGCGGTGCCCGCCACGATGTGGTCCAACAGCACACGGCGGGCGGTTTTCCGGTCAGCTTCGGGAAACCCCGCGGGGGGCTTCACGCCAAGGCCAAGGACAGTGCTGTCCACCATTCACCTACCTGTGTCGAGACCACACACACAGTGCGGTCGGTGGTGGTGCCGGGCGTCGCCGCCGACGGCGAGCACGCCGCGGCACGCGGTCCCAGGGGCACCAGGGGCAGGGCCCGGGGCCTGAAGCTCCGGCCCGATCGAGCCGAGGTCGCCTTGTACGCCGCCTCCTTGGCGGCGAACACCCGCGTCGGGTCGAGCCACGACGGCTCCCTGCGCAGAGCCGCCAGTTCCTCCTCGGTGCACAGCAACCGCATCGCCCGGGGCGGCAGCTGATCGTGGAGCTCCAGGTCCACCCCCAGGCCCGCGAGCCGGGGGGCGGTGGCTCCCCCGCGCCACGCGACGCCGACGGCGTACCGGCCGCGGTGCGTGAGGGACACCACCGTTCCCGCGGGCGCCCGGGGGGCTCCGGAGACGGTTCTCGCCAGGTCTCCGGGGGCCACTCCCAGCGCCCGCAGGGCGGTGCTCAACGCCCTGCGGCCGCCGGCCCGTTCGGCGGCGCGGGGCCAGGTGGGGACGGCTTCCGCACGGCTGCCGGCCGGTGCCTTCAGCGGGGGCCCGCCGAAGGGGAGGACACAGACGGCGAGCCGTCCCCCTGCGAGCTCGCACACCCGCACGCCAGGTCCTCGGCTCCGGCGGGGTCCCGCGCTCACGGGCTCATCCGGCCTTGGCCGACTCGGGCTTGGGCAGCTTGGCGATGAGGCCGGCCGACACCAGGAACACGACGACCATGACCACCAGGCCGATCGAGAAGCCGTTGGCGAGCTGCTCGGTGGTCGCCTCCTCCAGGGAGTCCCCGGGGACCGCGGCCAGCATGGCCAGGCCGATCACCGCGATGCCGACGGCACCGCCGATCTGCTGGCCCGTGGACAGCAGCCCCGAGGCGGCCCCGGCCTGCGAGGAACGGATGCCGGCCAGCACCGTCGACAGCAGCGGCGCCAGTACGAGCCCGAGGCCGCAGCCGGTGACGAACAGCGGCGGGATGATCCACAGCGACAGCGTCCAGTCCTGGACCAGCAGCACCGGAATGATCATGAGGGCGCTACCGACGGCGGATGCCAGCGCTCCGTACAGGGCGACCTTCCGGCCTCCGTGCCGCGCGATCAAGCCCTTGGACCGGGTGGAGGTCAGGAAGGAGCCGAGGGAGTACGTCACCATGGTCAGCCCCGTGTACAGCGCGGACTCCCCGATCCCGTACTGCAGCAGGTAGGAGAAGTAGAGGAAGAACGAGTACAGGGCGCTGAAGAAGACGAAGTACAGCGTCACGCCCAGCCGGAAGACGCGGTCCCGCCACAGCTCCGGCGGCAGCAGGGGCGTTCCCCCGCGCCCGGCGATCCGGCCCTGCTGGACCAGGAAGGCCCAGCCCAGCGGCACGGTCGCGGCGAGGAGCACCCAGGACCACACCGGCCAGCCGTGGTCCTGTCCCACGGTCAGCGGCGTCATCAGCGCCACGAGCAGCGCGCTGAGCAGGATGATGCTCGAGACGCTGACGCGGCCGGCGTCGGCGTTGCGGGCGACCGGTACCAGCTTCGGGGCGAGCAGCAGAGCGACCAGCCCGACCGGCACGTTGATCAGGAACACCGCACGCCAGCTCGTTCCCGCGATGTCGAGAGCCACCAGCAGACCGGACAGGATGGGCCCGACGATCGTCGCCATGCTGATCACGGCGCCCAGCGCGGCGAAGCCACCGGGCCGGCGCTCCGGTGTCAGTACGGTCTGGATCGTGGCGATCACCTGCGGGTACAGCACCCCGGCGCTGAGTCCCTGCACGATGCGCGCACCGATCAGCAGCTCCGGTGAGGGCGCGAGGCCGCAGGCCAGCGAGCTCAGAGTGAACAGGAGCAGACCGGTCATGAACATCGCGCGGCGTCCGGCGATGTCGCCGAGCCTGCCGCCGGTCACGAGGAGCGTCGCGTAACCGATCTGGTAGCCGGCGACGACGAGCTGGATGTCGGCGAGGTTCGCGCCCAGGTCGTCCTGGATGGCGGGGGCGGCGGTGTTCACGATGGACACGTCGGCCAGCACCATGAAAGCCGCGGTCAGCACGAGAGCCACGGCGCGGCTCGCGGACTTGTCCGCGTCTGGTGGCGGTGAGGGCACCGGTGTGGGGGAGGTAACCCTTTCGGACATGGATTCTCCTCGTGGAGCGGATGTGCGTGGAGCGGAAGTGCTCGCGGAGAGCTGTGCGGAGCGGAAGCCCCTGAGGGACCGCGGGTGGTCGGGCTGTTACACGGGCGTCCCCGCCCTTCGTCCCTCGTCCTCGGCGAGGATCTCGGCGGCCCGGTCGCGCAGCTGACGCCGCAGCAGCTTGCCCGCCGGGTTGCGCGGAATGCGCTCGACGGTCAGGAAGCGGCTGGGCCGCTTGTAGCTGGCGAGTTCGCGCACGGCCAGGTCGAGGAGCTCCCGCTCGTCGTAGGCCTCCGGATCGGCCGGCTGCACGAACGCCCAGGGGGTGTGCCCCCAGGCCTCCGAGGGAGCGGCGACCACGGCGACGTCGGCGACGTTCGGCGACGTCCGCAGGACGCGCTCGATCTCGGCCGGGTAGACGTTCTGGCCGCCCCGCAGGATGAGGTCGGTGCGCCGGTCGACGGTCCAGATCCGCCCGTCCTCCTCCAGGTAGCCGAGGTCGCCGGTGTGCAGCCAGCCGTTCCTCAGCGTCTCGGCGGTGGCGTCGGGGCGGCGCCAGTACTCGCGCATGGTGCCCTCGCCGCGCAGGCAGATCTCGCCCACCTCGCCGACCGCCGCCGGCCTGCCGTCCTTGGTGCGGACCACCGCGTCCACGCCGAGCATCGGCACCCCGGCACACCGGGCCCCGGGGTGGCGCGGGGGCGTGGCGGGGCCGTCGGAGCGGCTGGTGATGACGGGACCGCCGGCCTCCGTGAGCCCGTAGACGTTCAGCAGCGGGCGCCCCAGTTTCCCGACCGCCTGGTGGTGCAGACGCTCCGGCATGGGCTCGGCGGTGTGGACGATGAGGCGGACACTGCTCAGGTCCGCGGTCTGGAGGTCCTTCGTCTGCACCAGGAGCCGGATCATGCTCGGCACCATGAGGACGTGTTCCACCCGCCACTCGGCGAGCGCCGTCAGACACGCCCGGGGCGTGAAGCGGTCGAGCACGCAGACGGTCCCGCCGGCCGCGAGGTAGTCCAGGGCCATGACCATGCTGCCGTGGAAGAGCGGGCTGGCGTTGAGGTACACCGTCCCGACGGCCGGCCGGACGTCCCCGAGCCAGGACAGCGCCTGCGCCTGGAGCGACCGGTGCGTGGTCAGCACGCCCTTGGGGTGGCCGGTGGTGGCCGAGGTGTGCAGGATGGCGAACGGATCGTCGAGTCCGACCGGGGCGAGCCGCGGCGTGCCGCCGAGCTCCGCGGCCATGGCGGGCACGTCCTCGATCGGCCAGGCCGGCAGATCCGGAGCGAGCCCGGCCAGACGGTCGAGACTCGACTTCTGGGCGACGGCCAGGCTCGGCTCGACGTAGTCGACGATGTACGAGACCTCGGCGTCGGCGAGATCGGCGTTGACGGGGACCACCACGACGCCCGCCGCGGCACAGGCGAGGTAGGTCACCAGGACCTCCAGCCGGTTCTGGCTCATGACCAGCACGCGGGCGCCGCGGGGTAACCGGGCGGCCATGCGGTCGGCCAGGCCGTGCACCTCGGCCCTCAGCTCCCGCCAGGTCAGCTCACGGCGGATGTCGCGCAGTGCGACGGCGTCGGGGGCCAGGCTCGCCTGGCGGGTGAGGATCCTGTCCAGCCACATGTCAGCCGACCTCCTTGGCCAGGAGCCGGTCGATGCCCTGGAGGGTGCCGGCCAGGGCGAGTTCGTCGTCGTCGAGGGGACGCCCGACCTCTTCCTCGCACCGCAGGGCGATCCGGATCACCTCGCCGGAGTTGATGCCCGCCGTGTGGAACTCCTCGGCGTCGCCGATCCGGTCCAGCATCAGCGGGTTGTCGAGACAGCTCGCCACCAGTTCGCGTGCGTTCACGTGCCTTCCTTCCACGGTCGTGCGCTGACACCGGCCAGGGCCCACAGCGGAACCGGCTCTCCGTCCGCGCGGACGATCAGCGGCGCCGCCTCGTCAACGGCACAGGGCAGCAGCCGGTTGAAGCGGCTGCCGCGGCAGGCCTCGCGGAAGGCGTCACTCCCGCCGGCCCGGCCGACCAGATGGGAGAAGACGGGGTCCAGCACCTTCCAGCGCCCGTCCTCCTCGACCTCGCACCACGTGTGGTCGCCGCCCACGAGCCCGAGGATGTAACCGCGCCGGGTGCGCGCGGTCAGCCCCGACGCTCGCAGCTGCGCGGTGATCCGGCGGCTGGCGACCACGCAGTCGGCCATGCCGAGCGTCCATGCCCGGTCCTGGTCCGAGCGCAGCGCCTCGGCGACCGCCTGGTACGTGACGGCCCCGCTGTCCAGGGCGTCGAGTACGGCGTCGTAGGCGGAGCGGATGCGCGGGTCCCGTACCCGGTCCTCGGCCCCGGTCAGCCGTACGACGATCCGGTAGCCGCCGTCCTGGTATCCCTCGGCCGCCGGCTGTGTCCCGTCCCGCTGCGAGCCGTCCGGTGCCCCGAGGACCTCGAGGAGTTCCGTGCCGGGGGCGCCGGCGTCCGGCACCGCGAGGCGCAGCTCCCCCAGTTCCCTGGCCACCGGGCCGGTCATGGTGGGCGGCTGGACGGTCACGTTCCAGGTCTGCGGCCGGAACCAGGTGTCCGGGGACGACTGGCCGAAGCGGAGCAGGAACCGCCAGGCCATTTCCGGAACGGAGGTGGCGCTGCCCGAGAGCAGGGCCGCGTTGGTCAGGTCGGTGTAGTCGAACAGCACGCCCCGCCCGGCGTCCCGCACGTGCGGGAGACCCGATTCGGCCAGCCCTGTCAGGAGCTCGGCCGCGATGCCCAGATGGACGGCGGCGTCCGCGACGTCCGTGTCGTAGCGGGCCAGGTCCTGCGGCACCGGGCGGAAGCCCGTGGTCGCCGGCGCACCGGCCGCGGTGTCGGTCGAGGCCATGCCGGTCACCCCTCTGCCGACTTCGCGATGTTCCCGGCCAGTTCCCGTGCCGTGCCGGCCTCGAAGAGCATCTCGTCGGGGACCGCGATGCCGCAGGACTCCTCCACGCGCACCACGGCGCGCAGCAGCTTCACGGACTCCATGCCCGGCAGGGAGTTGAGCGGCGCGTCGGGGTCGATGCTGTCGGGGGTGACGGCCAGGACCTGTGCCAGCGCCTCCACGACGGCCTTCTCGACCTCTGCCTGCCTGTCCACGCCCGCCTTGTCGGCCTGTCGGTTCATGCCTTCGCTCCTTCTGTCCCCGCACGCTGCGGGTCGGTGATCCGGCCCTGGAGGTACATCTGTTTCGCCTGCTGCCGCTTGACCTTTCCGGAACTGGTGAACGGGATGGACCGGGGGGCGACAGAGACGACGTCGACGGAGTCGAAGCCCAGCCGGGTCACGATCTCCTTCTTGATCCGCGCGACCAGCTCGGCGGCTTCGTCGCCTTCGAGTGACGTTTCGAGCAGGACGGCGATGCGCTCGTCGCCGGCGGTCCCGGCCGGGTCCGTCACGCCCATGGCGGCGCAGTGCCGTCGGTCGACGCCGGGGATCTGCCGGACGATCTCCTCGACGTCCTCCGGGTAGTAGTTCTGGCCGCGGATGACGATCATGTCCTTGAGCCGGCCGACGATGTAGAACTCGCCGTCCAGGGCGAAGGCGAGGTCACCGGTGCGCAGCCACCCGTCGGTGGTGAACGGCTGCTCCTCGGCAGGCAGGTTGAGGTAGCCGCCCATGACCGCCGGGCCGTGCAGCTGCACCTCGCCGACCGTTCCGTCGGGCACCGGGCGGTCGCCGTCGCCGACCCGGACCCGCAGCCCGGGAACGGCCCGTCCGACGCACACCACCGCCCGGGCCTCGGTGGCCTCCGGCCCGACCTGCCGGATCGACTCCCCCGTGCCCAGGGCGTACCGGTCGACCAGCACGCTCTTGGGGCGGCTGTGCAGGTCCGAGTACGTGGCCACGAGCGTCGCCTCGGCCATCCCGTACGAGGGCAGCATCGTCTCCGGGCGGAAACCGTAGGGGGTGAACGCCGCCTCGAAGCGGTCGATCGTGCGCTGGTGCACCGGTTCCGCGGCGTTGTAGGCCACCCGCCACTTCGACAGGTCCAGCCCCTCGGGGGCGCCGTCGGCGATGGCGTCGACCATGTAGTCGAAGGCGAAGTTGGGCGCGGGCATCGCGGTGGCGGGGGACGCCGAGAAGCCGGCCAGCCAGCCCTTGGTGTCGCGGACGAAGTCCGAGGGCCGCCACAGGCAGACGGAGGAGCCGCGGGCGAACGCGCTCAGCATGAGGAACAGGCCCATGTCGTGGAACAGGGGGACCCACTGGCCCATCACGTCGTCCTCGGCGCTCCAGTCGACGCCGTCCGCGAGCGAGGCCAGCCCCGCCGCCACGTTGGCGTTGGTCAGCGCCACCCCCTTGGGCGCGGAGGTGCTGCCCGAGGTGTACTGGATGACGGCCAGGTCGTCGCTGCTACCGGGTCCGCCGAGGTCCCGGGACACCGGCCCGGCCGGCACCTCGGTGATGTCCACGAAGGGCACGTCGGGCAGGGCGTCGGCCAGCCGGGAGGCGAAGCGGTCCGTCGTCCGGTCGACCAGCACCGCGGCAAGACCGGCGTCGGCGGCGATCTTGCGGACGTGGGCCTGGTAGGTGTCGAAGCCGGGGAACGCCACGGGCAGGGCGATGGGGACTGCGGCCCCGCCCAGCCGGGCGGCCGCCAGCAGCCCGCGGACCCACGGCTCGCCGTTGGCCATGAGGAGACCGATCCGGGGCCTGTCCGTCCGGCTGAGCCGGGGCAGCAGTCCGCCCGCCGTGCGCTCGGCGTCGGCGAGCACCCGCTCGAAGGGGTGGTGCGTCACCTCCCGCATCGGGGTGTGCAACACGGTGTCCGGCCGCACGACTTCACTCAGATCGGTCCACAGCGACCTCGCCGGCATCGACGTCATGACGCCCCTTCCTTCTCCCTGAATTCGACCCGGCTGCCGACGCGCAGGCCGAGCTCCGCGGCCGTCAGCTGCCGCTCCGTGCGGATGAGGATGTTGTAGTGATTCGGTGCGTGGCACTCGTCGAAGCCGACGACGGTGCCCACGGCCCGGCCCTCCACGAAGAAGGCGTCGCCCTGTTCGACGACACCCGACCTGTCGAACACCGCGAAGCCCAGGAAGCCCACCCGGTTCACCTTCTCGCCGGGCCGCTGCGGGCTCTCGACCGTCGTCACCAGCTCGTGGACCTCGCCGGCCGGCACACACCGCGAGCCCCACTGCGCGAGGTGCATCCCGCGGTCGTCCCGGGAGTGGTACATCAGCTTCACCATCCGCCCGGCGAACGGGTCCTTGCTGGGACCCGGCATCCGGGGGCGGGCCTCCTTGCGCCGCGCGATGCGGTAGGCCTCCTCGACGAGGGCGACGACAGCGGTCCCGTCCTCCCCGTGCGCCGTGCCGCCGTCGACAGCGGCGCGGAAGGCGGCGAGGATCCCCTCGTACTCGTGGGCCAGCGAGGACTTGAAGCCCGTGAACCCCTCCAGCATGTCCGCCCTGAGGACGCTGCCGTCCTTCAGGCTCACCTCGACGTCCTTGGCCTCTCCCCCGGGCAGCGCCCAGTCCAGTTCCACGGTGACGGGCACGCCGCCGTCGATGGCACGCAGCCGCAGTTCGCCCCAGTACTCCACTCCGGAGCGCAGGTCCCCGATCGTCGCGTCCTCCGTGACGAGGTCGCCGAGGAGGAAGCGGGCGGTGTCGAGGGCGTTGGGCCCGTTGTCGATGACGCAGCCACCGCCGCAGCGCTCGGCGTCCAGATACCACTGGTCGGAGCCCATGTGCTCCTCGATCTTCTCGTGGTAGCGCAGCCGCACGGACCCGATGGCCGACGCCTCGGGCAACTGCTCCTTCAGCCGCCCCACATGGCGGTTGTAACGCCGGTGGAAGGCGGTGAAGAGGACCGCTCCGGTCCGCCGCGAGACCTGCTGGAGCCTGCGCGCGTCCTCCAGAGCGACGGTGAGGGGCTTCTCGCAGCACACGTGCACTCGGCGTTCCAGCGCCGCCGCAATGACCGGCGCGTGGAGGTCGTTCGGGAGGGTGACGACCACCGCGTCGACGGTGCCGGAGCCGATCAGCTCCTCGTACGAGGCGAAGGCGGCCACCCCGGTGCCGGCGTACGGTGCCAGCTTGTCCTCGTCGAGGTCGCACACGGCGGTCAGGTCCCACGCGGGATCGGCCGCCACGGCTTCGAGGAAGAAGGGGGCGATGCTGCCGAGCCCTATCACGCCCAGACGCATCGTGGTCACCCCTCGCCGCCCGCGGGAGCCCGGAACGGCAGCGCGGGAACGGCCAGTTCCGTGGTGATCTCCCCCAGTTCGGCGACCAGGTCGGCGGCGACGGGGACGCCGTCGGCCTCGGCTCCGGCCGCCCGCTCGGCCTCGGGAAGACCCGGATAGGCCACCCGGTCCGCGTAGGCGGCCGGCGGGCAGGCGACCACGGTGCCGAGCAGTTCGTCGACGGACCGTTCGAAGTCGGCGCGGTGGCCGAAGGCCTCCGGGGACACCGCGATCAGGACGTGCCCGATGTCGTCGTCCTCCTGCGGCCCGTCGAACGCCGCCGGGCGCGGTCCGTAGCCGGCGCCGGCCAGCGGGCCGCACAACAGGTCCACCAGCAGCCCCAGTCCGAACCCCTTGGCGCCGCCGGTCTCCCGCAGGCCGCCGAGCCACAGCACGTCGGCGGTCCCGTCCGCGTACTCCGCGGGGTCGGTGGTGCCCGTGCCGTCCGGGCGGATCAGCCAGCCTTCAGGTACCCGTTCACCGCGCTTGCGGGCCTGGTTGACCTTGCCGGTGGCGGCCACGGTGGCGCTCATGTCCAGCACGAAGGGATCGCGCTCCCCGCCCGGCACGGCCGCGCCCAGCGGGTTGGTGCCGAGCATCCTGACCGTGCCGCCCAGCGGTGGGATCACGCCCTGGCGGCCGCAGTTGGTCATCGCCAGGCCGATCATGCCGACCCGCGCGGCACGATGGGCGTACGCTCCCGCGGCGCCGAAGTGGGTGCTGTTGCGCACGGTGACGAATCCGACTCCGGACTCGGCGGCGATCCCGCAAGCGAGGTCCATCGCCTCGGCGGCGCTCACCAGCCCCAGCGCCCGGTTCCCGTCCGCCGCCGCCACCGCGCCGGTGCGCCGGACGATCTCCAGTTTGGCCGCCGGGTCGATGCGGCCGCTGCGCAGTCCGGGTACGTAGGAGCGGACGAGCGCGTTCAGGCCGTGGGTCGGGTAGCCGCGGGTCTCGGCGTACACCACGACGTCGGCAGCGGCCGACGCGGCGGCCTCGGACAGGCCGCAGGCGCGCAGGACCGACACGCACCCCGTGTGCAGTTCCTGCACACCGATGGTGGGAAGCATCAGGTGGTCTCCTCTGAAAGGACGCGGTCAGTGGCGGGTGAGGGGCGGGGGCCGACGGTTTCGGCGAACCGCAGGACGATGCGGCGCACCGCGTCGGCGTAGGCGGCCAGATCCGCGAGTGCGACGTGCTCGCGGTCCGTGTGGGCGCCGTTGCGGTCCAGTCGGCCGGGACCGCACACCGCGACGTAGCGGCCGGCGGCGCCCGCCCAGATCGCGTCGCAGGTGAACGGCGCCCCGTCGGCCTCCAGGGAGTGCCGGCGCAGGCCCGCGTGGCGCAGCACGGCCTCCATGGCCGGGTCCCGGTTGGCCAGGGTCGGCAGCCCCTGTTTGAGCCAGTCGGCGCGCACCACCCGGTCCCAGTCGGCGGCCAGCCGCCGGGTGAGCGGGTTGTCGGCGTGGCCGGCGCGGAAGGCCGCTCCGGCCGCGCCGAGGATCTCGGTGACGCGCTGGTGCATGAGGGCGCCGGTCCCGGAGTCCGGGTAGGCGATGTTGAGCAGTAACTGCCCGGTTCCGTAGACGCGGTTGTGGCTGCTGCCCGTGTGCAGTCCCGCGACGGTGGCGCGGGCGCCGTGGACGGTGGCGAAGCGGCCCAGTTCCCCGGCGAGCCGTGTGGCGAGGAAGCCGAGCGCGACCGTGGCGTTGTGCCCCTGCTCGGGATGGTCGTCGGTGGAGTCCTCCCCGTCGACGGTGACGCGCAGCGTCATCGTCGCCGTCGACAAGTCCATGAACGTCTGCCCGGTGGGCTCGGCGAACAGCATCAGCCGTCCCACGTGCCCCAGGGAGGTGAGCCAGCGGGTCCCGAAGCTGCCCATGGCCCCGCCCTCCTCGCCGGGCACGGAGCACACCCGCACCTCGATGGCCTCGGCGATCCGCGGTTCCTGGGCGAAGGCGGCGGCCACCCCGCACAGCGCCGCCACACCGGGGCCTTTGTCGTCGACGGCTCCCCGTCCGGACAGCACGCCGTCCGCGATCCGGGGCGGCACGTGCGGTCCGACGGTGTCCATGTGGAAGTTGACGACGAGCCGCCGGTTCGCCGGAGCGTCCGGGGCGCCCATGGCCACCACGACGGACGGCTGGGTGGCGAGCAGGCCGGGGTCACCGCCGAGGAGGTCCCGGACGGCGGCGGGCACTTCGGGCCCGTCCAGCACTTCGGCCCCGGGTGGTCCGGCGAGCAGCAGCCGGAAGCCCCGTGCCTGTGCCCCCTCCGCGAACAGGCGCTGCGCGCGGGCGGTCTGCCGTGCCTCACCGCCCTCCAGCGGCGAGACCGAGGGCACGTCCATGAGCCGGTACAGGAACTCCACGTCCGGGGTGCCGAAGAGGTCCGTCTCGGTCATCGGCCCGCGACCTCCTGCCGCGTCAGGTGCGGCCAGGACGTGCGCAGGTCGGCGACGTAGTCGCGGTAGGACGCCTCCAGGGCCGCGTCGTCCCCGGTGACGGCGAGGTGCGGCATGTGGACCAGGTGCGGTTCGAGGCTGTACCAGCCGCGGTAGCCGTACGCCCGGAGTTCGGTGAGGCTCTCCGCGAGGCGTGCCCGGCCGGCGCCCGGGGCGGTGGCCGACACCTCTCCGGCCGCGTCGCGCACGGCGTCCTTCAGATGGACGTGGTCGACGTGGGGCAGCACCCGCCGCAGGAAGTCCGGGCCCTCGTAGCCGTACCAGACGCCGTTGCCCGCGTCGAACAGCAGGCGCAGCCGGTCGCTGTCCACCCGTTCCAGCATCCGCAGGGTCCGCTCGGCGCTCCGCGAGGCCCAGCCGTGGCAGTTCTCGTGCAGCAGCGTGACGCCCAGCTGCTCGGCCTCGCGCGCGAGCAGGCGCATCCGCCGCAGGGCCTCCTGCTCCCACTCGGGGTCGCCGCGGCCGTCGTCGGGGTAGGACATGCAGCGCAGCCGCGCGCAGCCCAGGCGCAGCGCCCGGGCGGCGGAGACCCGGAGCACCGCCAGCTCGTCCTCGACGGGGGTGGCGATGGTGGTCGACCAGCCGCCGAGCGGCGTGTCGACGACGGGCACGGTCAGCCCCGAGGCACGGATCTCGGCCGCCGCCCGCTCCATCGCCGGCTCGTCCAGCTCGTGTATCCACCGGCCGTCGACCGTGCGTAACTCCAGGCCGCGCAACCCGAGTTCGCTGTGGATGCGCACCTGGTCGGGCAGGCTGTGGGCCGCCTCGTCGCCGATTCCGCACAGCGGCTCCGGCAGGGCGTCCGCCGCGGTCACGGCCGTCCCCCGTAGAAGCGGGTGATCTCCTCGGCGACGTGGTCCACGGTGCCCTCGTCCATCTCCTCGTGGAGCGGCAGGGCGAGCACCGATCCGGCGAGCCGTTCGGCCACCGGGAAGTCCCCGGCGCCGTGGCCCAGGTGCCGGAACACGGGCTGGAGGTGCAGCGGGTGCGGGTAGTGCACCATCGTCTCTATCCCGCGTTCGAGGAGGTAGGCCCGCAGGGCGTCCCGTTCCTCCGCCCGGACGGCGTAGGTGTACACGCTGCGCTCGGCGAAGCCGTCCGGCGGGGTCTTCAGGGCGGGGGCCAGCGGCCTCAGCCGCTCCCCGTAGCTCCGGGCGAGTTCGCGGCGGCGTCGGAGCACGCTCTGGAAGTGGTCCAGGCGCCGCAGCAGGAAGGCCGCTGTCACCTCGTCCATCCGGGAGTTGATGCCGACACGGTGATAGAGGAAGCGCACGGAGCGGTCCTGGCCGTGGTTGCGCAGCTCGCGCAGCACCCCGGCCACCTCGTCGTCCTGGGTGAGGACGACTCCCGCGTCCCCGATGCCGCCGAGCGGCTTGCCCGGGAAGAAGGAGTAGACACCGAGGTCGCCCGCGCTGCCCGCGGGGCGGCCGTCGACCACCGCGCCCAGGGATATCGCGCTGTCCTCGATCAGCAGGGCCCCGTGGCCGGTGGCCAGCCGGCGCAGCGCCGCCATGTCCGCGAGGTTGCAGAAGAGGTGGGCGGGGAGCAGGGCGCGCACCGGCCGGTCGTCGGCGCTCAGCACGGAGGCGACGGCGGCGGGGTCGAGCGTGGCCGTCTCCTCCTCCACGTCGGCGAAGACCGGTTCCGCGCCGACGAGCGCGATCGTGCTGGCGGACGCGATGAAGGAGTACGCGGGGGTGATCACCCGGTCGCCCGGGCCGATCCCGTGGGCGAGAAGACCGAGGTGCAGCGCCCCGGTGCCGCTGGCGCAGGCGACGGCGTGCCGCACTCCGGCCTCGGCGGCGATCCGCTCCTCCAGCCGGGCCACCCGGTCCTTGAGGATGAACGCGTCGCTGCGGCTCACCTCTGCGAGCGCGTCGAGCACGTCGTCGCGCCACGGTCGGGTGCGGGTGGCCCAGCCGTGGTAGGGCACGCGGAGGTGGTTGCTCATGACGCTCCCCCGTAGAAGGCGCGCACAGCATCGACGACGTGGTCGACCTGCGCCTCGCTGAGATCCGGATACAACGGCAGCCCCACGGCACGCCGGGCGCTCGCCTCCGCCACCGGAACCGGGTGTTTGGCTCCCGGGCGGTGGGCCAGAGCGGGCTGGTGGGTCAGGGGGCGCGGGTAGTAGACCTCGGTGCCCACGCCGCGCTGTTCGAGGAAGGCGACCAGTTCGTCGCGGCGTTCGCACTCGATGAGGTAGACGTACCAGACCTGGTTGCCGGGCTGCGCGACGGGACGCATCCACGGGACCTGGACCTCCGCGATCCCGGACAGCCCCGCGGTGTACCGCGCGGCGAGCACGGCCCGTCGCTCGATCTCTTCCTCCAGGCGCTCCAGCCGGGTCAGCAGGACACACGCCTGCACCTCGTCCAGCCGGCTGTTCCACCCGATGAGTTCGTGGATCCCGGATCCGTCGAGGCGTTTGCCGTGGACCGTCAGCATGCGGGCCCGCTCGGCGAGTTCCTCGTCGTCGGTGAGCAGCATTCCGGCGTCCCCGACGGCGCCCAGTGTCTTGGTCGGGAAGAAGGAGAGGATGCCCGCCCTGCCCCACAGGCCGGCGTGCCGCCCCTGGATGCGCATGCCGATGGCCTCCGCGCTGTCCTCGAGCACGGTCAGGCCGTGGTCGGCGGCGATCTTGGTGAGGGTGACCATGTCGGCCATCTGGCTGAAGAGGTGGACGGGCATGATGGCCCGGGTACGCGGGGTGATCGCCCGGAGCACCGCCTCGGGGTCCATCGCGTACGACCCCGGCTGCACGTCGACCATGACCGGCTCGGCGCCGACGTGAAGCACCGCGGAGGCGGAGGCGAAGAAGGTGTACGCGGGGACGACGACCTCGTCGCCCGAGCCGATTCCCGCGGCGCGCAGCATGATCGCAAGCGCGTCGCTCCCGCTGTTGCAGCCCACGGCGAAACGCGCACCGGTGAAACCGGCGATGGCCGCCTCCAGTTCGGCGACCGCCTGCCCGGCGGTGAAGACACCGCCGTCCAGCACCGGGCCGAGCCGTTCCGCCAGGCGCGGCCAGTCACGTTGCGCCGTGCGCGCCCAACTGTAGAAGGGGACCGTGGTCTCCGTGCTCACGCGCTGGCCTCCTCGGGTGTCCTGGGTGTGGTGTCCTGGGTGGTGGGCCCGGCTTCGACGCCGGCCATGCGCGCGGCGGATTCCAGCAGGGCCGTCGCATGGATGTGCAGATCGACGCAGGTGCCGGGGGGCCGCTGGTCCGACCGGCCCGTGAGGAAGCTGTAGGCGTCGGCCAGGAACCGCGTCAGGGGCCGGTCGGGCAGGGACACCGCGGCCGGCCGGCGGGACGACTCGAAGGTGCCGCGGGGGTGCGCCGCGCTGAGCGGGTAGCCGGCCCGGCCCCAGCCCCGGGCGGCGAGGGCCGTCAGGCTCCGGTACCGCTGCGAGACGGTGAAGTCCGAGAGCAGCTCGCTGACGACGCCGGAGCGGTGCTTGAGCACCAGCCGGGCGCCGCCGAGCGCGGGCAGTTCCCGTCCCCGCAGGGGCAGCGCCTCGACCACGGCGGAGACGATGTGTTCCACCTCGCCCGCGAGGTGGAGCGCCAGCACCAGTTGGTGCGGCATCTCGACGTCGAAGGTGCTGCGGTGTCCGTCGCCCGTTCCGTCGGCGCGCGGCACGCGCGGCTTGCTCTGCTCCATCCACAGGCCCTGGAGCGGACCGAGCCCGCTGAGCTCCTCCTCCAGCCGGCGGGTGACCTCACTCGAAGGCCAGACCGCCACGGGTATGAGGTGGGCACCGGCCGACGCGGCGGCCGCCGCGATGTGCCGGGCCTCCTGGTGCGTGACCGCGAACGGCTTCTCGACTATGACGGCCCGGGCGCCGAGGTCCAGGAGCTCCCGCAGCACGGACAGGCGGCCGGCGGGGGGCGTCGTGAGGTGGAAGACCGTCCGGTCGGGATCGAGCGCGGCGAGCCGTGACAGTCGGTCCGTCCCCTCCACCCAGCGTGTGCCCTCGGGCAGGTCGGCGGGACGCCGCGGGTCCACCGCGATCACCTCGGCGCTGCGTATCCCGGACGGTCCGACGGCGGCCGCCTCGCGGAGCGCCGCATGGTGCAGTTCCCGGCCGGCCCGCCCGTATCCGACGATGACGGTGGACAGGGGACCGCTGTGCAGGAGGGGTGGCGCCGGCGCGGCTTTGGGCTGCGAGCCCCATTCGCTTCGCATAGGAACGTATGCCTCCCCCGACGCCGAAGACGGCCGGCAGCGCGTCGGAGACGACCGGACACGCCGCAAGATCGCTGAAACCATAAGGCGGACCGAGAGGTACCCGTCCATGCCTCATAGGAGGTACGGGGGGCGCCTGCGGGGAGGAGGCAGGCAGCCGCGTGGCAGGCGGCAGCGTCCGCCGGCTCGGGCTTCGACCGGGGGTTCCATGGAGTTCTCGGGACGGCGGCCGTCACCGCGACCGCAGGTCCGAACGCGCCGCGGTCAGGCCGGGCCGTCGGCGCCCCGGCGCCCTTCGGCCAGCCGTGCGCTGCGGTCGGGGCCGAGTTCGAGCTGACCCAGGACCGAGGGCGTGGCGATGCTCGGGAAGACATGGCGGAGCAGCACGCTGACGCGCTGCGGAAGGTCGCTGTAGTCGCTCATGGCATGGGACATCGCCTGTATCCCGGCGAAGGCTCCGACCAGGAGCTGTCCCACCTCGTCGATGTCGACGTGGGGCAGAACCTCGCCCCGTTCCTGGGCCAGCTGCAGCACCTGCCGGTTCTGCCGGCTCCAGGTGTGGAAGGACAGGTGGTGATTCAGCTGCACGGCGTGCTGCTGGAGCGTGAGGTGGACGCCGGCCCGGACCAGGGGGTCGGTCTGCAGGAGGTGGGCGAGCAGCAGGCCGCTGTCGGCCAGTTCCTGGAGCTTGATGCGGTGCGACGGCACGGCGATGTCGGTCTGTGCGTCCAGGATGGCCTGGGCGAGCTCTTCCTTTGACTTGAAGTGAAAGTAGAGCGAACCCTTGGTGAGGCCGACCAGGGCGAGGATCTCGGTGATCGTCGCGGCTTGGTAGCCCTGTTGTTCAAAAACCGTGGCCGCGGCTTCCAGGATCTTCCGACGGGTGCGAATCGCACGCTCCTGGATCGCCATCCGCTTTGCGCCCCAACCTTGAGAGAAAAACCGGCACGCCAGTATGTTACCAGCGCCCTATCGCAGTACCGCTGGCTCCATCCATGCCGAAACGGGGAGACAAAGCCATGCTCGTGAGATCTACTGCGACCAGACCGGAGCAGTCCTGCGCGCAGCTCGGGATCCAGGACGGGGACAGGCACCCCGTCGTCGCGGTGACCAAGGAATCAGCCCATCGGGCCAGGGACCTCGACGTGTTCCCCACGCGGTGGGCCAGGGCGGGTGACGACCGTTTCTCGGTGACCGTGGAACTGCCGCCCGACCACCCCTTCTTCACCCCCGTCGGGACGGGCAGCGTGGATCCGCTGATGTTCGTCGAGGCGATGCGGCAGTGCGTGCTGGTCGTCTCGCACGGCGCCTACGGCGTGCCGCTGGGGCATCACTTCCTGCTGAAGACCCTGGAGTTCGACTGTGACGCGCGACGCCTGAGGGCATCGGGGGAGCCCACCCGGCTGGATGTCGACGTCACCTTCCGCGACCTGAAGTTCCGGGCGGGACGGCTCGTCTCCCTGCGCAGCCGCTTATCGGCGCGGCGGGGAGGCCACCGGGTCGGCGGGGCCACCGGACACATCACCCTCATCAGCCCGGAGGTGTACCGCCGCATACGGCGCGAGCCCCTCGAAGCCCCGGTCGTCCCCGACCTCTCACCCCCCGTCCTGCCCGTCGAGTCGGTGGGCAGGACCAGCGTCCCGGACGTCGTGCTGTCGCCGACGCCGCAGCCCGGCGTGTGGCAGCTGCGTGTCGATGTCACCCACCCCACTCTCTTCCAGCGACCCAACGACCATGTGCCCGGGATGCTCCTGCTGGAGGCCGCGCGGCAGGCCGGTGCCGGTCTGTCGGCACCGCGGCCGTTCGTCCCCGCCTCCGGCCGCATCGAGTTCCAGCGGTACGCGGAGTTCGGCAGCCCGTGCCTGGTGGCGGCACGACGTACGGCTCCGGACCTTCCCGGCGGGCCATCCGTCGAGGTCACCGGCCACCAGGACGGAGAACTGGTCTTCCACTGCTCCGTGACGGCCGCCGCCGAAGGCAGCGGCGACGGAGACGTCCGGTGATCGTCGTCACCGGAGCCACCGGAACGGTGGGACGGGTCGTGGCCCGCCTGCTCGCACGGGATCATCCGGTCCGGCTCTTCGTCCGGAGCCCGGACAAGGCCGGCACCCTCGACGGCCGCGTCGAGGTGGTGCGCGGGCAGTACGACGACCGCGACGCGCTGCGCCGGGCACTGGAGGGCGCGCGAGCGGCCTTCCTGGTGACCAACCACCCCACCGAGCCCGACGACGCCCGGTTCGCCGAGGCCGCTGCGGCCGTCGGTCTGCGGCACGTGGTGAAGCTCTCGGGGTTCTCGGTCGGCGACCCGGAAGCGGACGACTTCATCACGCGCCGGCAGCAGGAGAACGAGGAGATCATCCGCGCCTCGGGCCTCGACTGGACCTTCCTGCGTCCCCGGGCGTTCATGTCGAACACGCTGTCCTGGGCCGCGTCCGTCCGGAACGAGGGCGTGGTGAGGGCGCTGCACGGCGGGGCCGGGCATTCGGTGATCGACCCGCGGGACGTCGCGGAGGCGGCCGTACGAGCACTGACCGAACCCGGCCATGCGGGCCGCGCCTACGCGCTCACCGGACCGGAGGCCATCACGGCGGCCGAACAGGCCGAGCAGCTGGGCAAGGTGCTGGGACGGCCCCTGGAGTTCCGGGAACTGACGGTCGACCAGGCAAGGGAGTCCCTCCTGCGCCGTTACCCTCCGGTCCTGGCCGAGGCACTGCTGCGCAGCGCCGAGCACCTGGCGGCCGGCCGCAAGGCGCACGTCACCCGGACGTTCGAGGAGCTCGTCGGACGCAGGCCGGCGTCCTTCGGCCAGTGGGCGGCCGACCACAGGACGGCGTTCTGCTGAGTCCGCGCGGCCGCGCGACGGCCGGGTGCCCGTCCCAGGACGGGGACGGGCACCCGGCCGTGCCGCGCTACGCGTTCAGCACGACGGGCAGCGTCCTGTGGCCGTTGGACAGGAAGGAGCCGAGCGGCTCCAGCGGCTTGTCCGGCTCGGCCAGGGCGAGGCGGGGGAAGCGCTCGAACAGCGCGGAGAGGGCCAGCGCCGCCTCCATGCGGGCCAGCGGGGCCCCCAGGCAGTGGTGGACCCCGTGGCCGAAGGCCACGTGCTCGCGTCGCCTGGGGCGGGTGACATCGAACCGGTCGGCGGTGTCGCCGTGGATCAGCGGGTCGCGTCCGGCACCCGCGATGGAGATGAGGATCGGGGAGCCCTTGGCGATGACGTGACCGCCGGCTTCGATGTCCTCGACCGCGTAGCGCAGGGGTATGTGGGCCCCGGGCGGCTCGACGCGCAGCGTCTCCTCGACGACGTCCTCCCAGGAGGCCCTCCCCTGTCTCACCAGGTCGAGCTGCCCGGGATGCGTCAGCAGGGCATGGATGGACTGGTCGATGAGGTTGACGGTGGTCTCGTATCCGGCCGAGATCATCAGCAGCAGCGTGTCGACGAGCTCCTGGTGGCTCAGTCCGCCGTCCTGGTGGTCGTGGACGGAGATCAGGGCGCTGGCCAGATCGGCCCCCGGCCGGGTCCGCTTGAGGGCGACCATGTCGTTCAGCGCCGCGTACAGCTGGGCGCCGTTGGCCTGCGCCTCCTCCGCCGAGACGTTGGTGAGGAAGGTGATGTCGATGGTCTTCCGCAGCCGCCCCTGGATCTCCCCGGGCACCCCCAGCAGCTCACAGATGACGCGTACGGGCACCTCGGTGGCGAAGGCGGCGCGCAGGTCCACGGGGCGACCGGGCGGGGTGTCGGCCGCGATGCCCGTCAGCAGCTCGTCGACGATCTCCCTGACCCGGGGTTCCAGAGCGGCGGTGCGGTGTGCGGTGAACGCGCGGGAGACCAGCCTGCGCAGGCGGCGGTGCTCCTCCCCGTAAGCGGTGATCATGCTGCGTACGGAGACCCATATGGCCAACGGCCAGTCCGGCGGTATCCGGCCCTCGACCCAGTCGGGCCAGTGCAGTTCCGCGTCCTTGGACACCCTCGGGTCGGCCATCAGCTGTTTGATCAGGGTCGCGCCGGTCACGGCCCAGGCGCGCACGCCCCCGGGTAACTCGACCGGCGCAAGCGGCCCGTGCTCCCTCAAGCGGGCGATCTCTCCATGGATGTCCCCTCCTTCGGGATCAAGGGCAACTGGGCAGGAACGGTGCAGCACAACGGTCTCCCCCCGGGACAGTCGAAGCCTGTCGTGACGTGGCACGCCGAACGTGCGGCCCCCGGACAGGCATGGCGGTCAGCAAAGAAACCGTGCGTCCGGCGGCTTGTCAACGAACAACCGGTCGAACGGGGCATGGCCCTGGCACCCCGACGAGCCGGAAAGAGGCAACCCGGTATTTTTATGGGGTTCAACTCCCTGCAGAGCAACCCGACGTCTGGGCTCAGAGAGACCCAAAGAAGCTATTTCGGACACAGAGTCACACGGGGCTAACCGTGCGACCTGCGACTTTTGACGTTTCAATGGAGAGCGATTGAAAACCGCTAAGTAGGTATGTTTTTATGGCCGCGTACTTGCGGGTCGGGGAATGTGCTCTCGGAGGCGGCATCAGCGGTCTTCGCGCTTCCCTCCCGACCCACAGGTGCAACGGGCCCGACACCCTGCGATGACGTGTCACTGTCCGCGAGCGCCAGGGCGCGACATGCCGCGAGCAAGGGGCAACTCGCGTGCGCATGAACGCTTGGCACAGATGGGGGACTCCTTGCGATGATCGACGCCTGGTTCGACTACACCTCTCCGCTCAGCATGCTCACCCGGCACCTCCTGAGCACGAAGCTCGGGAGCTCCGGGACACGGATCCGGTGGCATCCCACCGACGGCGGGGACGAGGCCTTGGATCCCGTCTGGTTCACGCAGGCCTGGGACCGCAGCGTGCGGCCACTGGCCGAACGGCTGGGCGTGCGGGTGAACGCGGTGCCACCTCGGCCGACCTCCGCCCGGCTCGCCCTTCAGGGCTATCAGTACGCGCTGGACCAGGGCCTCGCGGAGGCCTACAGCGATCAGGTCTTCCACGCCTACTTCGTGCAGCGTGCGGACATCGGTGAGCCACAGGCACTCGGGATGGCCGCCCACCGGGCCGGCCTCGATCCGGAACGATTCCGCTCCGCCGCCACCTCGGCGCACTACGCCGAGCGGCACCGCGCGGCGGTCACCCAGTCACCCCCGGTCCGGGTGACACCGACCGTGATGTGCGGCGGTTACCGGATCGAGGGCGTTCCCAACGACGCCCAGCTGGCGAAGCTGGTGGCCGCGTCCGCGACGTCGCGGGCGAGGGTGGCTTCTCCCCGGGCGGCAGCCGATCGGACCGGGGGCACGCGGTCCCGAAAGGAAGGCCCGGTATGGTGCGCGGCCGTCGGGGCAGTCGGGGCAGTCGACGGCGACTTTCCCGAGTTCCTCGGACGCGGCGGCCGCACTCTCGGCAAGCCGGTCGAGCAGTCAGGTGTGTGCGGGGCCAACTGAGCCGCGGACAACCGGGACAGCACCGAGCCGCAGCCGCGACCGCCTGACGTGAGCAACCGCTCGGGCCGAGCCGCGTGTCCGCGGGCCGGTCCACGGGATCACGTGCGCAGGCGGCTTCGTCATGCCTCCCCGCGGCGTGGAAGACCTGATCGCGGCGGTCCGCCACCTCCCCCAGCGCCGCCGCGCCGCGCACCACCGGCAGGCGGGGCGACGCATAACCGGTTGATGGACACCGGTTCGAGAGCTAATGTCTCACGAGAAAGCTTTACTAAAAGCTATCGAGGGGGAGAGAAGAGGCATGACCTCCTTAGAGGGCCTGCGCCAGCTGGACGGGCACGCCCAGTCGGAGCTCGTGCGCAGCGGGCATCTGACGGAGAAGGAGCTGCTCCGCGCAGCCGCCGAGCGCATCGAGGAGCTCGACCCCCGGCTGGGGGCGGTCGTCGTCACCGATTTCGAGCGGGCACTGGCCGAGCCGGAGCGGACCGGCCCGGAGCTCGCGGAGCGCGGGCCTCTCCACGGAGTGCCGTTTCTGCTGAAAGATCTCGGGCCGACCGTCGCCGGCCTGGAGGCGACCATGGGCTCGCGCTTCCTGAGCGGCTTCGTCCCCGAGCAGAGCGGTGAGCTGGTCGACCGGTTCCAGGCCGCGGGGCTGCGGGTGCTGGGCAAGACGAAGACCGCCGAGTTCGGGGTACTGCCCACCACCGAGCCGCAGTTCCAGGGCCCGACCGTCAACCCGTGGGATCCCCGGCTCAGCCCGGGTGGTTCGAGCGGCGGTTCCGCGGCCGCCGTGGCCGCCGGGCTGGTGCCCGTGGCACACGCCAACGACGCCGGTGGCTCGATCCGTGTCCCCGCCTCGAACTGCGGCGTGTTCGGACTCAAGCCCACCCGCGCCCGCACTCCGCTCGGCCCCGCCGTCGGTGACCTGATGAGCGGCCTGGCCTGCGAACACGTCATCAGCCGCTCCGTCCGGGACAGCGCCGCGCTCCTCGACGCCATCGCCGGGCCCGCCCCCGGCGACCCCTACTGGGCACCGCCCAGCTCCCCGGGCTCGTTCCGTCAGGCCGTGGCCGAGGGCCCCGGCCGTCCGCTGCGGATCGCCTTCTCCGTCCGCCCCGGCGCCGGCGGCACACTCGACCCCGCATGCGAAGCAGCGGTCCGCGACGCCGCGAAACTCTGCGCCGACCTGGGGCACCAGGTCACCGAGAGCGAATCCCCCATCTCCTTCGCCGACCTCGTGGAGCCGTTCCTGGTGCTGTGGGCCGCCGGAGTCTCCTCCGCGATCAGCTCGTACGCACAGGCCGGCGGCCGGGTCCCGGAGCCGGGCCTGTTCGAGGAACTGACCTGGGACCTCTATGAGCGGGGGCGCGCACTGAGCGCCGCCGGGTACCTGCTGGCCGTCTCCACGCTCCAGCGGGCCGCTCGCGCGCTGGCCGCCTTCCAGCAGGACTACGACGTACTGCTCGGGCCGGTCACGTCCCGGCCGGCGCCCGCCCTCGGCACCTTCTCCGTCGGCACCCCGGAGCAACAGATCATGCGCGCCGTGGAGTTCTGCCACGAGACACCCCTGGCCAACCTCACGGGGCAGCCCGCCATGTCGGTCCCCCTGCACTGGACCGACGCGGGAGTCCCCGTCGGTGTACACGCCACCGGACGATTCGGCGACGAGGCGACCCTGTTCGCCCTCGCCGCACAGCTCGAACAGGCCCGTCCCTGGGCGCATCGCCTGCCCGACCTCGAGCACCTGCGATCGGAGACCCAGTCTTGCTGAAGATATCCATGGCGCCGCGGGGGACGGACGCATGGCACGACGCCCGCGAATTCGCCCGCGCCACCTACGCGGAGGTCCACCAAGCGGCCATCAAGCCCGACCCCGACGCCTTCATCATCGCGGCCGGGCCGGACGCCGAGGGCGCCCGCACCGTTCAGGGCTGCGCAGGCTGTACGTACGCCTCGCAGGAACCGTTCTTCTCCGAGCGCTACCTCGACACGACCGCCGAGCAGGCCATCGGGAAACACACCGGTGCGCCGGTGGACCGCAGCCGCATCGTCGAGATCGGGGCTCTGGCCGGCCCCGGCGGTGCCGGCCAGGAGATGGTCCGGCTCATCCCGATCATCGCCTGGTGCACGGGGATGGAGTACATCCTGTGCACCGTCACGGCCCGGCTTCGCGATCTGCTGCAACAGCTCGACATCACGCTGACCGTGCTCGGCGACGCCGACCCGGAGCGCCTCGAAACGGGCGAGCGCGCCGCATGGGGCACCTACTACGACCAGCTCCCCCAGGTCGGCTTCATCGAACTGCGGGTCCTGGCGCCCCTGTTCGCCGGGGCGACCGGCCGATACGCCTTCCTCGAACCGGTGGTGGAGCTCCTCACCGGCACCACGACCCCCCAGGAGGTGGCCACCCGTGCGAGCCGTTGAAAGCGCCCTCACCCGCCACGCGGAAACCGACCGTACGCTGGTCCAGGTCCTGGACGCGGGCGGCGGCATCGCCGCCGCGTACAGCTACCGGGAGATCACCCGGGCCGCCCAGGCACTGGCCGTGACCCTCGCGCCCAGCGCCCCCGCGGCGGAACAGGGCCGGCGCATCGGTGTCCTGTGCGGCAACACGCCCGAGTTCATCGTCGCGGACCTGGCACTGCTCGCCCTGCGCCGCACCGAGGTACCCGTCCCACTGGCCTTCTCCCGCGAGCAGGCCATGGGCCTCCTCCAGGACACCGACGTCTGTCTGGTGGACGCCCACGGTGCCGCACGGCTCGACGAGTGGGGCCGCGACGCCGTGCTTCCCGCCGGCTGCCGGGTGGTCGAGATCCGGCTGGGCGAACTCCTGCGGAGCACCACCCCGTACACGGTACCGACGGCTGACGAGGACTGGATCTGCAAGATCATCCACACCTCGGGGACCACATCGCTCCCCAAGGGCGTGCGGATCCGCTCCCACGGCATCGGCGCTCTGATCGACTCCCTGCACGCGGCCATGCCCTCGGAAGCCTTCGCGCGCTATGTGTCGTGTGTCCCTTTCAGCCTCCTCATCGAGCAGGTGACAGGGCTGTACCTGGTCCTCCTGGACGGCGGTCACGTGACACTGCTGCCGCCCGGATCCCCGCTGGTCGGCACCAGCGGCGCGGCCGTAGAGGCCACGCTTCCGCTGCTGGCAGCCGCACGCCCGACCGCCGTCGTCGCCACCCCCGCCCTGGTCACCGCCGTGCTCGGGGCCGCGCGCCGGGCGTCGGCGGCGGGGGAGGACATCAGCCGGTCGCTCTTCGGCACCGAGCAGGCTCCCCTGATCTGCTGTGGCGGCGCTCCGGTGCACCCCGACACGCTGCGCGCACTGGACGGGTTCGGGATCGCCGTCCACGAGGGATACGGGCTGTCCGAGAACAGCTCCGTGGTCAGCTGGAACACCCCCGGCGCCCGTCGGATCGGCACGGTGGGACGTCCACTGCGACATGTCCGCGTCCGGCTCGGCAAGGACGGTGAACTCCTCGTCGGCGGTGCCTCGTTGTTCGCCGGATACACCCGCGAGGACCCCTCCAGCTGCGCCGTCGTCGACGGCTGGCTGCACACCGGTGACGTCGCGCATATCGACGAGGACGGCTACATCACCATCACCGGGCGCAAGAAGAACATCATCATCACCGCCGCCGGGCGCAACGTGGCGCCCGAATGGGTGGAGGCCCAGTACGCGAGGCTGCCCTTCGTCCGCGCCGTGGGTGTGGTGGGCAACGGTCTGCCCGCCCTGAACGGTCTGTTCGTCATCGACCCGGCCGTCGATCCGGCCGAGGCGGAGCGTTCCATCACCGCGTTCGGCACCGAACACCTCTCGGAGGTGGAGCGGGTCGAAGAGGTGCATCTGATGAGCGCCGACGACGACTCCTACCGCCGGTTGTTCACGGTCACCGGCCGCCCCGTGCGCAAGGCCATCACCGAGCAACTCCGCTCACTGTAACCACGACGATCGAGGTCGAACATGTCTGTGAGTCAGCCAGAGATCCAGCCCTTCGGTAAGGGAACGGGCAAGCTGCTCCTCGCCACCGAGGGCTGTGCCGCGCTGAGTGACCTGGAGCCCCAGGCCGTGGTGGAACTGCTGGCGGAGGCGGGGTTTCTCGTCCTGCGCGGCTTCCGCCCCTCACTCGAGGACTTCTCCGGCTTCGTCAAGGCGCACTCCGACCGTGTGACGCTGGACCCCGCCCGTTCCTTCCACGGCGGGGATGTCGCGCAGAAGGTGGACGCCGGCACCCAGGCGGTCGGTCTGCACCTGGAGAACGGCAACAGCCCGTTCGTCCCCGACCTGACCTGGTTCCTGTGCGAGCGGGCGGCGTCCAGCGGTTCGCAGACCACGGTGTGCGACGGATACCGGGTGTGGGACGCGGCCACCGAGGAGGACCGGGCGGCCTTCGCCCAGGACATCACCTACTCCCGCCGGGTCGAGGAAGCCAAGTGGAAGCAGTTCGTGATGCACCAGAGCGGCGGGGTGAAGAAGGTCGAGGACATCACCTTCGAGGACTTCCGGGCCCTGGTCTCCGACGCGGACAGCACCACACTCGTCCACCTGCCGGACGGGGCCGCCCACTACACGTACCGGACCCCGGCCGCCCGCACCACGCTCTTCGGTGAGCGGCTGTCCTGGGCCAACAGCATCTTCGGCCCCTCCTACAACTACGAGAAGCCGGTCATCGCCTTCGCGGACGGCACCCCGCTCTCCGCCGGGCTGACCGACCGCATGAAGCGCCTCACCGACGACCTCACCGAGGACATCGACTGGCAGGACGGTGATGTCGCGCTCATCGACAACACCCGTGTGATGCACGGGCGCCGGGCGATCACCGACACCAACCGCACCATCTACAACGCGCAGAGCTACATCCGCCGCGACCTGCTGGAAGCCGTCGCTTCCTGACCGCCGCCAAGGAACTCGACCACAAACGGGAGTTCACCGTGTCTGTCCTGCCTGTCCGATCGGGTTCCCCAGGGCTCGACGATCCCGCGGTGCGTGCCGTCCTCACCAGGCTCTACGCCCAGGCCGAGCGTGAGGACAAGAACGTCATGGAGCGCGCGTACGCCAGCGCCGCCCAGCTGCCCGCACCGCCCACCCCCGCCGAGGCGAGCGCCCTGTGCGCCGACGCCCTGCTACCGGTCGATCCGCACACCGGCCGGCTGCTCTACACCCTGATCCGCATGCTGCGGCCGCGCAACGCCGTGGAGTTCGGCACCTCGTTCGGTACGTCGGCCGTCCAGATCGCCGCCGCTCTGCGGGACAACGGCAGCGGCCGTCTCACCACCTGTGAGCTGGACGGCGGCAAGGTGGGCAAGGCGCGGGACAACCTCGCCGAGGCGGGGCTCGCCGACCTGGTCACCGTGCTGGAGGGCGACGCCCGCGAGACGCTGCGCGACTTGGCGGAGCCCGTCGACTTCATCCTGCTCGACGGCTGGAAGGAGCTGTACCTGCCGGTCCTGGAGGTGCTCGAGCCCGCCATGGCGGTCGGGGCCGTGATCGTCTCCGACAACCTCTCGATGCTCCCGGAGGAGTACCTGCGGCACATCCGCGACCCGCGGCGCGGCTACGTCTCGCTCGACCTGCCCCTGGGCGACGGCATCGAGGTCACGACCTGGACGGGAACCACGCCGTGAGCAAGGGCCGGCACCGGCTCCGCGTCGCGGGTGCCGGCCCCGGCGCCGTCGGGAGGCCCGGCCCGTACGAGTGGGTCCGCTTCCCGTCCCTGACAGGACTCGGCGAGGACCTCACCGGCGCCCTGGCCTCCACGCCCTGACCACCGACGACCCGCCGTCGTCCGACGGCCCTGTCTGATCCATCGTTCCACTCCCCCGGAGATTCCATGTCTTCTCTGTTCGGCCCACTCTCCGCAGGTGCTCTGTCACTGCCCAACCGTGTGGTCATGGCGCCCATGACGCGCAACCGCGCGGGTGCCGACGGCGTGCCCGGCCCGCTGATGGCCGAGTACTACGCCCAGCGTGCCTCCGCCGGCCTGATCATCACCGAGGGGGTTCGCGTGAGTGCCGCCGGGCACGGGCCGGTCGGTCAGCCCGGGCTGCACACCCGGGCCCAGATCGAGGGCTGGTCGCGGGTGACCGACGCGGTGCACCGGGCGGGCGGCCGCATCGTGGCGCAGCTGACCCACCACGGGCGCATCGCCCATCCCGACCTGTTGCCGCAGGGCGTGCAGCCGGTGGCACCGTCGGCCGTGACCGCGCGGAGCGACGCCCGTACCGCGAAAGGGCTGGTGCCGACGGTGCCGCCGCGCGCGATGGAGGTCGCGGACATCTCCGAGACCCTGAACGACTTCGCGGCGGCCGCCATGGCGGCGGTCGCCGCGGGCTTCGACGGCGTCGAACTGCAGGGCGGCAACGGGTATCTGATCCACCAGTTCCTCTCGGACGGAACCAACCTGCGCGACGACGCCTACGGCGGCGACGCCGCCGGCCGGGTCAGGTTCGCGGTCGATGCCGTCCGTGCGGTGGCCGGTGTGATCGGTGCGGACCGAACGGGTCTGCGGATCTCCCCGGGCACCGGGTACAACGACACGGCCGAGCACGACCCCGCGCTCACCTACGGCTTGCTCGCCGAGGCGCTGGAGCCCGAGAACCTCGCCTATCTGCACGTGGTGGAGGGCCCGGACCAGGGGCTGCCGCGGCTGCTGCGGGAACGCTGGACCGGGGTGATCATCAGCAGCCCGTTCACCGGCGACGACCCCACGGACCCGGACACCGCCCGTGACGTGCTCGACTCCGGGCGCGCCGACGCGGTCAGCTTCGCGCGGTACTTCGCCGCCAACCCCGACCTGCCCGAGCGGATCCGCGCCGGCGCTCCGCTCACCGAGCCGGACCCGGACACGTTCCACGACGGGGATGCCGAGGGCTACACCGACTACGCCGCCCACCGCCCCGCAGTCGCCTGACCGCCCGTACACAGGGAGTTCGCCATCATGACCGAGCAGGACGACCAGTACGCCGAGATCGGCGACCGGTACTCCGACTTCAAGGACACGGCCCCGCTGGCCGGTCCCGAGCAGTACAACGTGCTGAAGCACCTGGGCGACCTCACCGGGGCCCGGGTGCTCGACTTGGCCTGCGGACACGGCCACTACAGCCGACTGATCAAGGCCGCCGGAGCCGCCGAGGTGGTGGGCGTCGACCAGTCGCCCGTCATGGTGGAACTGGCACGGAAGTCGGAGCAGGAGCAGCCGCAGGGCATCACCTATCACGTGGGCGACGCCGCCCGCCTTCCCCGGTTGGGCGCCTTCGACCTGGTGAGCGCCGTGTGGCTGCTCAACTACGCCACCACCAAGGACGAGTTGACGGCGATGCTGCGCGGCATCCACGACAACCTGGTGCCGGGCGGCAGGTTCGTGGCGGTCGCCGTCTGGCCGGACTTCGATCCGTTCGGGCCGAAGTGGGACGACTACGGGCTGCGCGTGGTCTCCGAGACGCCGGCCGAGGATCGGGGCATTCTCGTCACCGACCTCATCGGCACGGAGACGTCGACCATCACCACCTCGCGCTGGAGCCGCGAGGCGTTCGCCCAGTGCCTGGCCGCGGCCGGCTTCGAGTCGTACAGCTGGCAGGTGCCGGAGGTGCCGGCCGAGTCCGTGGCACGGTTCGGAGACTCCTTCTGGGACAACTACCGCGCCAACCCGGTCCCGGGCTTCCTCATCGGCACCCGCCCCGCGCAGGAGTCGGCCCCGGCCGGCCGGTCGCAGTCCGCGGCCGAGGTGCGCGCGGCGGCCGGGACACTCGCCGACGACCTTGCCGCGGGCCGCTGGTCCCCCGTCACACTCGAACGGGTCCTCAGCCGGCAGCTGCTGATCTCCGCGCCGGGCGACGGGGACCTCACCCCGGCGATCGTACGGAGCGTGTTCTGGGAGGGCTCGGAAGCCTTCCTCAGGGAGAACGACGGCCGGCTGGCGGCGCTCCTCGCCGACCTGCTGCCGGTGCTGGAGGCCGGCGGCGAGGAAGCCGCCGAGACGTCGCGGGCGGTCACGGCGCTGCTGCGCTCCATCCTCTGACAGCCCTCGGGCCGGGCAGCCGCGCGGTGTCGTGGTTGCCCGGCCGCACGCCCCGGGTGCAGGGGCCGGCCGTCAGCCGGCCGGAGGGCCGGACGTCACCACGGCCGGAGGGCCGGACGTCACCCCAGCCCGCAAGCCGCACATGTCATGAGCAACTCAACGAAGGACTCGGGACATGATCAACCGCAGAACCCTGCTCACCGCCGGCGCGGGCCTGACCGCCACGGTCGGCGCACTCGCCACCGTCGGCACCGCCCAGGCCGGTCCGCGGCGCCGCCGCGCCGCCGACGCGCCCTGGGACCGGCTGCGCGCCTCGCTCACCGGTGACCTGGTCCTCCCGGGCGACACCGAGTACGACCGTGCCCGGCAGCTGACCAACGCCCAGTTCGACACCATCCACCCGCAGGCCGTCGTCTACGCCGAGACACCGGGGGACGTCGCCACCTCGATGCTCTTCGCGCAGGACCACGCCCTGCACACCGCGGTGCGCAGCGGTGGCCACAGCTACGGCGGCTGGTCCACCACCGAGGGTCTCGTCATCAACCTCACCCGCCTCAACCAGGTGCGGGTCGGGGAGAACCTGGTCGGCATCGGCTCCGGCGCCCTGGCCGTGGACACGCTGGCGCAGCTCAGCCCGCGCGGCCTGACCGTCCCGGCCGGCTTCTGCCCGACGGTGAGCCCCGGCGGCTTTGTCAGCGGGGGCGGTATCGGCTGGCAGTACCGCAAGTTCGGGCCCGCCTCCGACCGCCTGGTCTCGGCCCAGGTGGTGCTGGCCGACGGCCGCGTCGTCACGGCGGACAAGGAGCAGAACGCCGATCTGCTCTGGGCCCTGCGCGGTGGCGGTGGCGGCAACTTCGGTGTGGTGACGGAGTTCAGGATGGCGCCCACCGCGATCACCCGGGTCGTCCGCTACGTCCTCACCTGGTCCTGGGACCACGCTCCACGGGCCGTCTCGGGCTTCCTGCAGTGGGCGAAGCAGGCTTCCGCCGACCTGGCCTGCGGCGGGACCGTGGTCCTGCCCGACGCGAAGCCCGGTGCGGTCCCGACCTTCATCGTCTCGGGTGTGCACTTCGGCACCGTGCAGCAGTTGGAGACCGAACTGGCCGGGCTCACCTCGCTGGTCGGCACCGCGCCCGCCACTCGCGCGGTGGAGGAGATGACGTACGAACGGGCGATGATGCGCCTGTTCGGCTGCGAGGGCAAGACGGTCGACGCCTGCCGCACGGCCGGCAGCAACCCCGAGGCCGTGCTGCCGCGGCAGAACTGGGTCAAGAACCGTGACCGGATGTTCAGCCGCGTGATGCCGCAGAGCGCGGTGGACGGTTTCCTCGCCGCCTTCGAGGCGGACCGCCGGGCCGGACAGAACCGGGTCGTCAGCATGCTCGGCCTGGGCAAGAACGCCAACCTCCCCGCAGTCGGCGCCGCGGCATGGCCGCACCGCGACTCGATCCACAGCGCGACGCTCACGGTCAGTCTGGGTTCGGCCGCCCCGCCCGCCGAGGAGAGGGCGGCCGCCGAGAGCTGGCTCAACCGCCTGCACGCCGCCATCGACCCGTACTCCAACGGGCGCACCTACGTGAACTTCCCCGACACCGAGCTCACCGACCACGCGCGCGCCTACTACGGCCCCAACCTGACACGGCTGAGCGAGGTCAAGCGGAAGTACGACCCGCACCGCTTCTTCACCTTCCCGCACGCGGTTCCCTCGTAGCCGCGTGCCCCAGCCGTGCTCCCACGGCCCGGCCGTGCGGGGAGTTCCGCGGGGCTTCCCGCACGGCCGGTGATCGGCGAGACAGAGCTGCCGCAGCCGCAGCGGGCTGCCTGATCACAGGACGGAAACCGTGATGACATCTGCGTCCGTCGTTCCGCTTCCGACATCGCTCTCCCGCACGACCGATCCCACGTGCAGCACCGTGCCCTCCGACGTGGTCGAAGAGCTCTGCGCGACCCTGTTCTCCTCGTTCCGCAGGAAAGACCAACGTCAGAAAGCCACGCAGTACCTCCGCGGCCTGCTCACGACCCAGGGCCGCAAGTCGATACGCAACATCGCCGCGACCACCGGTGGACCGGCGGCGGTACAGAGCCTGCACCACTTCATCGCCAGCTCGACCTGGGACTGGCAGCCGTTACGGGCGGCACTCGCCGCCTATGCCGAGAGCGTCGCCCCGCCCCAGGCCTGGGTGGTGCGGCCGATGTCCGTGTCCAAGGCCGGAACCCGTTCGGTCGGCGTGGACGAGATCGTCGACCCGTGTCTCGGGCAGACGTTCTGGGGTCAGCAGTCCTTCGGTGTGTGGTCGGTCTCCCCCCGGTTGAGCGTGCCGATCAACTGGCGCCTGTTCCTGCCCGGTCGCCGGGGGCGCGCCGACCTCCGCAGCCACCGGGACGAGGCCGCGCAGCACCCAGGAGAGACGCTCCAGGACTGTGCGGTCGCCGCCGCCCTGACCACCCCGTACCGGGGCGAGGCCTGCCACACGCCGGTCGTGCTGAACATCCGGGGCAGTGCCACCCCTGCGACCATGGCCCGGTTCGCCGCCGCTTCCGTTCCGGTCCTCGCCCGGGCCACGGCGTCGTCCCGCCTGGTCGTCGCCGACCGTGCGGTGCCCGGCTCCGGGCGGAGAGTGCTCCCGGCGCAGGCGATCCTCGGATCCGTCGGGAACCTGCGCCGGCCGGTGCAGTGGCGCACTCCGGGGCAACCGCACGTGCTCAGGCGCTCGTTGGTCGCGGCCGTTCCGGTGACGCTGCCGCACGTGCCGGCCGGCCGGCAGCGGCCGCTGCTGCTCCTGGGAGTGTGGCGGGACCCCAGGCAGCCACCCGTGCAGTCCTGGCTGACCGACATGGTCATGGTGCCCGAGTCCCGGCTCATGAAGCTGATCGGGCTTTCCCACAAGGTCGATTGGGACGCGACCCGCACCGGGGAGGCCGTCGGACTGCGCGACTTCGTCGGCCGGTCCTTCCGGGGCTGGCACCGCCACATCACACTGGCCTCCGTGGCCCACGCGGTGCGGATGGTGACCGCGGACGCGGATCGTGCGCCGTACGGGGCACTGCCGGCGCCCGCCTGAACCGACGCTCCGGGAAACGCTCACCGCCCCCCCCTGGGCCCGGTCGTCAGCCGCCCTCGATCCAGCCTCGCTGGGCGCCGAGTGCGAGGAGTTTCTCGGTGTAGTCCCAGAGCTCGCGCGATCCCTCACCGATGACGGACGTCCGGTCGCGGACGAGGGCATGGGTGACACCCGGCGTACGCCAGGTGCCTCCCTTGTTGCCGAAGTTCAGCAGCAGCGGCTGCAACCGGTCCATGGCCTTGGCGAACCGGGCCTCCGGTGTCCGCCGCGCCTCGAACTCGTCCCACAGCGCGTGGAACGCGTTCTCCTGGTCCTCGGGCAGCAGGGCGAACAGGCGCCGGGCCGCGGCGCTTTCGCGCTCCGCCTGGTCCTTCTTGGCGACGTCGTCGAACAGGCAGGTGTCGCCCGCGTATATCTCCACCAGGTCGTGCACGAGGACGAGCTTCAACGTTCTGGCCACGTCGATCGGCTCGTTGGCGTACTCCGCCAGGACGAGGACCATCAGCGCCAGGTGCCACGAGTGCTCGGCATCGTTTTCCCGGCGGTCGTCGGCGAGCAGCCGGCTGAGCCGCACCACGGTCTTGAGACGGTCGATCTCGGCGATGAACGCGATCTGTGCCGCCAGCCGCGGCTCGACGTCATGCGGCTGTTCGGCCGGATCGAGCAGCTCCGCCGCCGCTGCGGTGGTCCGAGGTGGGAGCGTCATGTGTGTCCTCTCGTCGCGGGAGAGCGAAGCCCTTGTTCTCAGAAGTACATGACCGGTCGGCGCATTCTTGATCCGGCTGTCACGATAATCATCGCGCCCTCGAACCAGCAAGAGCCAGGGGCCAGTCGGAGAGAATCTCAAATACGCCGTCGACTTGACAAACTTGTCGCAGTCTCATGGACCGGCCATGTGTGCGAAGTTAGCGTCGAAAGCATGGCAAAAGTCATTTCGATCAACACTGGGAAATGTGTGGAATCGGCGTGGGCGACGCGTCGCGGCCGATCGGCGATCGAAAAACTGGCGATCAGCAGCAGCGTTGCCGTGACGAAATTGGGAATCGAGGGGGACGAGCAGGCGGCTGATTTCCACGGCGGGGTACTCCAGGCCGTCTACGCGTATGCGCGTGAGGACCTGGACTGGTGGTCCGGGCAGCTGGCCCGGCCTTTACGCAACGGCATGTTCGGCGAGAACATCGATCTCGTAGGGTTCGATGTGAGCGGCGCTGTGCTCGCCGAACAGTGGCGGGTGGGCGAGGTACTCCTCGAGGTGATGGCGCCGCGCATGGCCTGCGGCACGTTCGGTGCCTGGATGGGGGAAAAGGGCTGGGCCAAGCGCTTCAATGCCGCCCGCAGGCCCGGAGCCTATCTCCGCGTTCTCGAAGAGGGCCGGCTGGCGCCCGGGGATCCGGTCGAAATCGTATGGCGGCCGGCGAAGCGAGTCACGGTGGCGGAAGCCGTCGGCGCCATTCTCGACGATCAGGACGTCCTGCGGCGCATCGTCGACATGGCGGACGACACCCCCGGCTGGGACCGGGCGGCGATGATGTTCCACGTCTCCAACCGGACCAGATCCGCTGTCGGCGAGCGCAAGGGGGATCCCGCCCCGGCCCCGGTCCCGGCTGTGGAGGAAGCCGATGCTCGACGTCTTCGGTGACTTCAGCGCGAACGACCCGGCAGCGGCTCTCGCCGAGGCGGCGAAGGGCTGTCCCTACCAGTGGCAGCCGGAGACCCAGGCCCTCTACGCACTGCGCGCCGGCGACGTCCGGCAGGTCCTCACCAGCAAGGACTTCTGGAGCGAACGCGCACCCGACCGACGGGCCGCCGCCCTGTCCGAAGACGACAGGCAGCGGCGGACCAAGCTCAAGGAGTTCCTCGCCCTGTGGCCGGTCTTCTCCGACGGTGAGCATCACCGTCGGGTCCGGCGGGTCGCCATCCGGCCGCTTCGCCAGGTGGTCACGCCGGCGCTGCTCGGCTCGTGGGAACGGCTGGCCGGCCGCCGGCTCGCCGAGGCCGGGGAGGACGCCTTCGACTGGGTGGACCACATCGCGCGGCCGCTGGCACGCGAGACGATCGCGGCCCTGACGGGCAGCGCCGACGCCGACCGGCTGATCGACCTGGGCGGCCTCGTCATGAACGAACTGGCCACCTCCCGGATAGAAATGGCGCGGATCGACGCCGCCCTCGAAGCGATCGACGAACTGCGTGACTGGCTGCGCACCGCGCTGACCGATCCTCCGTCGGCATTCGTGGCCGGACTGGCAGAACTGTGGGACGACGAGAAATTCGGTCCGGATTCCGCGACGGCCTTGCTCACGCAGATCATCACCGGTGCCCACGATCCCGTCGTGACGGCTTTGTGCGTCGCGGGGGAACGGGTGACCGGTGACATGCTCACCGAGTTGTCGCCCCGCACAGTGCGCGAGGAAGTGTTCCGTATCGCGACGCCCTTTCGGTTCGCCAGTCGTTACGCCCGCCGCCCGGTCACCGTCGGTTCGCACCGTTTGAACACCGGCGACAGGATCGTCCTGTGCCTGGGGACCGCGAATCTGGACCCGGATTTCCACCCGGCACCACTGGAGTTCCGCCGGCGGACGACATCGCCGCGCTCCTTGAGCTTCGGAGCCGGAGAGCACTATTGCCCGGGTGCGCCGCTCGCCCACGCGATCGTCGGAGTCCTCCTCGACTCTCTCGCGGATCTCGGTGTCCATTTCTCCGTCGAAAACGCGGAACGGGAGCCGGAACTCGCCATGCTTCGTTACCGCCGCCTCGTCGGCCGACTGGTTCGCCATGGAAGTTCCCGCGCCGTGCCTCGACCTTCTTCTTGATCTGGGGAGCCCGCCTTGACTGTGCTGGTAATCGACACCGACCCGGGGCTCGACGACGCCCACGCGCTGGCCATGGCTCTGGTTCCGTCCCCCGCGTGCCCACGCTTCCCGGTCGCCGCCGTGTGCACCGTCGCGGGCAACGTCGGCATCGACACGGTGACCGGCAACGCCCGCTGGCTGCTGGGCGCGTTCGGTGGGGCGGCGGCCGAAACCCCCGTCCACCGGGGTGCCGCCGGGCCGATCGCCGGCCCGGGCGCGCACGCCGCCGAGATCCATGGCGCGGACGGGCTCGGTGGCCTGGCCCGCTGGGCCGTACCCGACGTGCCCGAGCGGGACACACCGGCGGCCCTCGCACTGATCGAGGCCGCCCGACGCCATCCGGGCGAGATCACGCTCGTCGCGCTCGGGCCGCTGACGAACATCGCGCTCGCTCTGCGGCTGGAGCCGCGGCTGCCGGAGCTGCTGGACCGGGTGGTGGTGATGGGCGGTGCGATCCACGGCCGCGGAAACCTCACCCTCAACGCCGAGTTCAACATCGGCGCCGACCCGGCGGCGGCCGACCTGGTCTTCGCCACGTTTCCCCGGCTCACCCTCGTCTCGTGGGAGACGACGCTCGCCCACGCGTTCTCCCCGGCCGAGTTCAAGGGATTCTTCGCCGGCGACGGGCCGGCCGCCGGCGTGCTGCGCCGGATCGTCGAGAACCGTTTCGTCACCGACCCCGGCTACGCGCGCCGCTCCGCCTATGTGCGCGCCGATCCGCTGGCCATGGCCGTGGCCCTCGACCCGGCCGTCGTGAAACGCACCGAACACCACCGCGTCCGCGTGGGTTACGGACCCGGTGGCCTCGACCACGGCCTGACGGTCGTCGACTGGCGTGACACCGAGACCGACCGGCCCCCGGTCGAGATCGTGCTCGAGGCCGACCGGGACCGTCTGCTCGCTCTCCTTCAGCTCGCGTGACCGGAGACCTGGGCCGGAGATCCGTCAGGCGCTCGGCCGCCGCGCAGCGGCCGGCCGGGCGCCTGCCCCGCCGCCTCCTGCCCTACCGGGCGCCTTTGGCCCGCGCGACCACGAAGAACGCGGGAACGTTCACCTTGTGCCCACCGGCCAGCACGGTTCCCTGGTAGTCGATGGGGGCCGTGGAGACGATGTCGAATCCGGCGGCGGCCAGTTCCCGCTGCAGGGCGTCCTCCTCCCGGGCTTCGGGCAGCGGAACGCGCTCGAAGACAAATCCGAACTTCTCGGCGGGGGCGCCATTGCCCGCGAGCTGGCCGAGGATGAAGTCCCGGCTGGTCGGCGCGAGTTCGTAGAAGAACGCCCCGCCCGTCTCCCCGGCCAGGTGGGCCAGCGAAGTCACGGCGAGTTTGAGCTCGTCGGGGGTGAAGGCGTGCAGGACCGTGCGGACGTACAGCCCGGCGTCACCGATCCGGTCGTGGAGCGCGGCGGCCTGCTCGGGATGGAGCAGATCCAGCTGCTCGTACTGGATACCGGGACCGGCGTGGTGCTTCCGGGCACGCTCCAGCGCCTGCGGGGCGACATCCACTCCGATCACCCGGTCGAAGTGCTGCGCGATCGCGGCGGTCTGCGCACCGTCCCCGCAGCCGACGTCGATGACCGGCTGCGACGGGTCGAGGACGCTGCCGAACAGGTGCAGGTGAGCATGCGCGACGTAGGTGGGGTCCACGTCCCAGGGCGATGTACCGGGCTTTTCGCTGAGATCGGTCCAGAAACGGTCCCACATTCCCTCGAAGCGGCTCATCCCGGTTCCTCCTCGTCAGGCGGTGGTCACGGTGCTCGTCATCCGCGCGGAAGCGGCTCCTGGTCATCGGCCCCAGGAGCACGGCGGGGTGTGACCGGTGGCACCGCATCGATCGTTCGCCGTCGCCGGTCGAGGCGTAAAGGCGGGCCGAGAGGGTTTGTCAGGTCGGGCCCGGATGCCGGTGAAACAGCGGTGGCCGCCGCTTCACCGGCCCCGTCCGGAACCTGCCGGTCTCAGGCCGCGGGCGCGACCAGGCGAGCGACGAGATTCCGCCAGCCGGCTTCGACCCGTTCCGGCGAGAGACCGCGGTGGTGGACCAGGTACGAGTACAGCGCGACGTCGAGATAGCTGAGAAGCGTTTCGGCGAGCAGTTCCGTGTCGGCGCCGGGGACGGCCTCGTCGAGCAGCGCGAGGAGTTGCTCACGCTTGAACTGCTGCGGGGACGCGCCGTGGCACAGCAGAGGGTCCGGCTGCGCGGCCAGGTACAGCTCGCCGTGGCTGTCCCAGTGGTCGAAGGCGGCAAGCCCCAGGGCTTCGATCCGTTCGACGGCGGGCGCGCCGGGACCGAGCGGCGGCGGGCCTTCGCGGAACGACCGCTGGAAAGTCTCTTCGCTCTCTTCGAGGAGCGCCATGATCAGGCCGGCGCGGTTGCCGAAACGGCGGAAGACGGTGCCTTTGCCGACCTGTGCCCGGGTGGCGACCGCCTCCATGGTCAGGGCGCCCACCCCGCCCTCGGCCACCAGCTCCGAAGCGGCCTGGAGGAGTTTGGCCCGGTTGCGGACGGCGTCGGCGCGTACCGACTCCCGCCGGTCGGCCGAGCACGCGCCGTCGAGGAGCGCGTCGGGGGCCGTAGGGTCACGGAGAACGGCTGGTTCGGGGGCGCAGGGCGGCCCCGGTAAGGAACGTGTCATGGAACCTCACCTTATTGAACGCCCCGCTCTCGGGTGCCGCGTGGCGAGACTGTGGGGCATCGCCTGACGCCGAGCCGGCCGACGGCGCCCCGGCCGGCTCTCTCATCCCGCCTGCGGGCGGCCGCTTCACCTCTGTGACCTGCGCCTTCTCCGAGAGGAACGATCGCTGCCAGGTCCGCGTCTCAGATACCGTCCGCACGTACGTGCCAAACTGCCGGATTCCAGCCGACCGACCACAGGGAGCCACCGCCGCACATGGACAGCACCGCAACCGCCTCGCTCGCCTCCCTCTGGGACGAGGTCTCCGGCACCCAGCCCGACCCCGACCTGTGGGTCGTGATCGCGACCCTGGGGGCCGCGCTCGCCGTGGTGATCCCGCACGGCCTGTGGCGCATCTCCCGTAACGCCATCACCATCGCCCACGAGGGCGGCCACGGCCTCGTGGCCCTGCTCAGCGGCCGCACCCTCACCGGCATACGGCTGCACTCGGACACCAGCGGCCTGACCGTCAGCCGCGGCAAGCCGTACGGCATCGGCATGATCCTCACGGCGGCCTCCGGCTACACCGCCCCTCCCCTGCTGGGCCTCGGCGGTGCGGCCCTGCTGGGCGCCGGCCGCATCACGCTGCTGCTGTGGCTGGCCACGGCCCTGCTGCTCGCCATGCTCGTGATGATCCGCAACGCCTACGGCGCCCTCACCGTGATCGTCACCGGCGGCCTGTTCGTCCTGGTGTCCTGGCTGGCCGGCCCCCAGGTCCAGGCGGCGTTCGCCTACGTGGTGGTGTGGTTCCTGCTGGTCGGCGGGGTGCGTCCGGCGTTCGAGCTCCAGGCCAAGCGGTCGCGCGGCGGGGCGGGCGACTCGGACGCGGACCAGCTGTCGCGGCTGACGCATGTACCGGCGGGATTGTGGCTGTTCCTCTTCCACGCGGTGTCGCTGTGCTCGCTGATCGGCGGGGGCAGGTGGCTCCTGGAGATGTGACGCGCGCGTCGAGGAGCGGGAGGCCGCGCCGCATGGCGCGACCGGCCCCCACGGCGCCGCACCCGAGCCACCGCCTCCTTATAAAGTGAAGCCATGGCCCCGAACACCGCAGACACCGCCCTTTGGCCCGCCCCGCACGCGAGCGGAGCCGTCGACGCGACGGTCCACGTGCCCGGGTCCAAGTCGGTCACGAACCGCGCCCTGGTCCTCGCCTCCCTCGCCTCCGAACCGGGCTGGCTGCGCCGCCCCCTGCGCTCCCGCGACACCCTGCTGATGGCCGGCGCGCTGCGCGCCATGGGCATCGAGATCGAGGAAGGCGTCGGCCCCGACGGCACGGGCGAGGCCTGGCGGGTGCTCCCCACGGGCCTGCGCGGCCCGGCCACGGTCGATGTCGGCAACGCCGGCACGGTGATGCGGTTCCTGCCGCCGGTCGCCGCGCTCGCCGACGGTCCCGTCCGCTTCGACGGCGATCCCCGCTCCTACGAGCGTCCCCTGAACGGAGTCATCGACGCGCTGCGTCTGCTCGGTGCCCGGATCGACGACGACGGCCGTGGGGCGCTGCCGCTGACCGTGCACGGCAGCGGCGCCCTGGACGGCGGTCCGGTGGAGATCGACGCGTCCTCCTCGTCGCAGTTCGTGAGCGCCCTGCTGCTGTCCGGCCCGCGCTTCAACCAGGGCGTCGAGGTTCGCCACACCGGCGCCACGCTGCCCTCCATGCCGCACATCCGCATGACCGTCGACATGCTGCGCGCGGTCGGCGCCCAGGTGGACACGCCCGAGTCGGGCGGCGAGCCGAACGTCTGGCGGGTCACGCCGGGCGCCCTGCTCGGCCGGGACCTGGTCATCGAGCCGGACCTGTCCAACGCCCAGCCGTTCCTGGCGGCGGCGCTGGTGACCGGCGGCAAGGTCGTCATCCCGGACTGGCCGTCCCGCACCACCCAGCCCGGTGACCGGCTGCGCGAGATCTTCACCGAGATGGGCGGTTCCTGCGAACTGACCGAGTTCGGGCTCGTGTTCACCGGCTCCGGCTCGATCCACGGCATCGACGTCGACCTGAGCGAGGTCGGCGAGCTGACGCCGGGCGTCGCGGCGGTCGCGGCCCTCGCGGACTCCCCGTCGACCCTGCGCGGCGTGGCGCACCTGCGGCTGCACGAGACGGACCGCCTGGCCGCGCTGACCAAGGAGATCAACGAACTCGGCGGTGACGTCACGGAGACCGCCGACGGCCTGCACATCCGCCCCCGCCGGCTGCACGGCGGGATCTTCCACACCTACGACGACCACCGCATGGCCACGGCCGGCGCGATCATCGGCCTCGCGGTGGAGGGCGTGCAGATCGAGAACGTGGCGACGACGGCCAAGACCCTGCCCGACTTCCCCGACCTGTGGACCGGGATGCTCGGGGCGTAGGACGCGGGGATCAGGTCATGCGCCGCTACGGCAAGCACACCGACGAGGACGACATCCGCACCCGTCCCGGCCGCCGGAACACCCGGCCCCGGACGAACATCCGGCCCAAGCACGAGGACGCCGCCGAGGGCCTCGTCCTCACCGTCGACCGGGGCCGCCTGACCTGCCTGGTCGAGGACCGCGTGGTCATGGCGATGAAGGCCCGCGAGCTGGGCCGCAAGGCGGCGGTGGTCGGCGACCGCGTGGCGCTCGTCGGCGACCTGTCCGGACGGAAGGACACACTCGCGAGGATCGTCCGCATCGCGGAGCGCACGTCCGTGCTCCGCCGCACGGCGGACGACGACGACCCGTACGAGCGCGTGGTCGTCGCCAACGCCGACCAGCTGGCCGTCGTCACGGCCCTGGCCGACCCGGAGCCCCGCCCGCGGCTGATCGACCGCTGCCTGGTCGCGGCCTACGCCGGCGGCCTGGACCCGCTGCTGGTCCTGACCAAGTCGGACCTCGCCCCGCCCGACAAGCTGCTGGAGCTGTACGGCCACCTCGACATCCCCTACGTCGTCACCAGCCGTGAGGAACTCCAGAACGGCACGGCCGTCGCCCGCGTGCGGGAGCAGCTCGACGGCAAGATCACCGCGTTCGTCGGTCACTCCGGTGTCGGCAAGACGACCCTGGTCAACGCGCTGGTGCCGCAGGAGCAGCGGCGTACGACCGGGCATGTGAACGCGGTGACGGGCCGTGGCCGGCACACCACCACCTCGGCGCTGGCGCTGCCCCTGGCGGGCAGCGACGGCTGGGTGATCGACACGCCGGGCATCCGGTCCTTCGGGCTGAACCACGTGGACCCGTCGCGGGTCATCCACGCCTTCCCCGATCTGGAGCCGGGCACCGAGGGGTGTCCGCGCGCCTGCAGCCATGACGAGCCCGACTGCGCGCTGGACGCGTGGGTGGCCGAGGGGCACGCGGATCCGGCGCGGCTGTACTCGCTGCGGCGGCTGCTGGCCACGCGGGAGCGCAAGGAAGGCGACTGACCTCCGCGTTGTTTGTCATGGCGTGCGGACGGTAAGTGCATAATCGCACCCAAGCCGGATGCAAGACCGACCAGAAGCTGAGGAATCTGGCGAACTTGCTCAAACTGACTAAGCGGTCGCTGAACGTGGGATACGGGAGGAACGACTCATGGCGTGGCTGCTGGTCATTGTGGCGGGGTTGCTGGAGACCGGCTTCGCCGTGTGTCTGAAGCTGTCGCACGGTTTCACCCGGCTCTGGCCGACGGTCGCGTTCTGCATCTTCGCCCTCGGCAGCTTCGGTCTGCTGACCCTGTCGCTGAAGAAACTCGACGTGGGCCCCGCCTACGCCGTGTGGACCGGCATCGGCGCGGCGGGCACGGCGATCTACGGCATGGTGTTCCTGGGCGACCTGGTGTCGACGCTGAAGATCGTGTCGATCAGCCTCGTCATCATCGGCGTGATCGGGCTTCAGTTGTCGGGCTCGGCGCACTGACGTCCCGTCATCCGGCCTGCCGCTGAAGGGCGCTGCGGACGAGCTCGGCGACGCCGCCCTCGCCCGGGGGCGCGGTCACGCAGGACAGGGCGAGCCGGACGGCGAGTTCACAGGAGCGGACCAGGTCGGCGGTGTCGGACTTGGGTGTGCCGGGTCCCGCCAGCGCGGTGACGGCACGGTCGCGGACGAGGGCGACGAAGTCGCCGGGTGAGGGCAGCGGGCCGTCGGCGCGGCGCTGAGCCGGTACGGCGGAGGTGGAGCGCACGGCCGACAGGGCCGGGGACGGCAGGCGTTCGCTCCAACAGCCGGTGAGCATGGCGCGGACGAGGGCGTTCTCCCGGGCCGCCGACGTCGTCCACTCGGCGGTGGCGGTGAGCCGCTCGGGCGGGTCGCTGTGCCCCGTGAGCGCGCGGTCGACGCCGGCGAGGTACCCGTCGGCCTCGCGCCTCACGAGCGCCCGGGCGAGCCCGTCCTTACTGCCGAACTCGTTGTACAGCGTCTGCCGGGACACTCCCGCCGCCGCGGCCACGTCCACCATCCGCACGGCGGACCACGGCCGACGCGCCAGCGCCGCGTAGGCGGCGTCCAGTAGAGATTCCCGCGCTGCAGGCATCATCGCCTCCCCTTGGGGCGAGCGGCTCTGCGCCCAGATTTGACGCGCACGACACCACTGTCAAGGGCCCGCGGGCGCACACGGGGGCGCCTTTGAGCCGACCTGCGCGGGCGCGACCCGCCCAGCTGCGGGCAGTCGTGCCGCCAGGGGCGGGCACGGGTGGACACCCACGCCGCAGACAGCCCCTGCAAAAGCCGTCGCGCACCGCGCCCCTCAACCGCCACCGCCCGCCGCTGCGGGCAGTCGTGCCGCCGGGGCGGCACGGGTGGGCGCAGCGGCACCCCGCTCCGCCGGGCTGCGCGACACCCCGCCCCCAGCACCCACGCCGCAGGCAGCCCCTTCGGGCAGTCGTGCCGCCGGCCTGCGGACCCACCCCGCCCCAGCAGGGACGCCGAGCCCCCACAACACCCCCACCCCCGCCCCAAACCCCCTGTAGCCCCATCGCCACCTCGGCAGATAGGTTCGTTATATGCCCGACTACCTCGACGACCTGCGTCTCGCCCACGTCCTCGCCGACGCCGCCGACGCCGCGACGACGGACCGGTTCAAGGCCCTCGACCTCAAGGTCGAGACCAAACCGGACATGACTCCGGTGAGCGAAGCGGACAAGGCCGCCGAAGAACTCATCCGCGGTCAACTCGCCCGCGCACGCCCCCGGGACGCGATCCTCGGCGAGGAGTACGGCGTCGAGGGCACCGGCCCCCGCCGCTGGGTGATCGACCCCATCGACGGCACCAAGAACTACGTGCGCGGCGTCCCCGTCTGGGCCACGCTCATCTCCCTGATGGAAGCCGGAGAGGGCGGCTTCCAGCCCGTCGTCGGCGTCGTCTCCGCCCCCGCCCTCGGCCGCCGCTGGTGGGCCGCGAAGGGCTACGGCGCGTTCTCGGGCCGCAGCCTCACGAAGGCGTCCCGTCTCCAGGTCTCCCGGGTCGGACAGCTCGCCGACGCCTCCTTCGCGTACTCCTCGCTCAGCGGCTGGGAGGAACAGGGCCGCTTGGACGGCTTCCTGGACCTCACCCGCGAGGTGTGGCGCACGCGCGCGTACGGCGACTTCTGGCCCTACATGATGGTCGCCGAGGGCGCCGTCGACATGTGCGCAGAGCCAGAACTGTCGCTCTGGGACATGGCCGCCAACGCGATCATCGTCACCGAGGCCGGCGGCACCTTCACCGGACTCGACTCCCGCCCGGGCCCGCACAGCGGCAACGCGGCCGCGTCGAACGGCCTGCTGCACGACGAGCTGCTGGGCTACCTCAACCAGCGCTACTGAGCGACCACCACCGCCACCACGTGTGACCACCGCTACTGAGCGACCCCCGCCACCACGCGACCACACCCCCGAGCGCGCCCTCTGTTACCGAGCGCCCCCTTGTTGACCCTCCCTTTACCTGCCACCCTGAGAGTCCACCCGCTTGTGAACTTGTGAAAACATGAACAAACGGCGGGGACACCCCCGGGAGGCCTATCCATGCTCGTCCGTGACGCCATGAGCACCGTCGTCCTCACCATCGGCCCGGCCCACACGCTCCGTCAGGCCGCCGCCCTGATGGCCGCCCGCAAGGTCGGCGCGGCCATCGTCCACGACCCCGACGCCGGCGGCATCGGCATCCTCACCGAACGCGACATCCTCATCTCCGTGGGCCAGGGGCAGGACCCGGACACGGAACTCGTCCACGCCCACACCACCACCGACGTCGTGTTCGCCACTCCCGCCTGGACCCTGGAGGAGGCGGCCGCCGCCATGGCGCACGGCGGTTTCCGTCATCTCATCGTGCTGGACCGCGACGAGCCGGCCGGCGTCGTCTCGGTCCGCGACATCATCCGCTGCTGGGCCCCGGCGCGTCAGCAGGTGCCCGCCTGACAGCAGGAACGGCCCGGGCCCCCGAAGGAGCCCGGGCCACCTCCGCCGCACTCCAGCCCGATTAGATAGCGTCTAAAGCAAGCAGTGATCTAACTCCACACCTGTTCGCGACCTGGTCCCTTTTGCTGTTAGGCTGGTGGCCATGAGTGACCTTCTGGAACGGCTGCGCGGACGCGGATGGCGGATGACCGCGCAGCGGCGCGTCGTGGCCGAGGTCCTCGACGGCGAACACGTCCATCTGACGGCCGACGAGGTCCACGCCCGGGCCGTCGCCAAGCTGCCCGAGATCTCCCGGGCGACCGTCTACAACACGCTCGGCGAGCTCGTGTCCCTCGGCGAGGTGCTCGAGGTCTCCACGGACCAGCGCGCCAAGCGGTACGACCCGAACGCCCACCAGCCGCACCACCACCTGGTCTGCGCCCAGTGCGGCGCGATCCGCGACGTGCACCCGGTCGGCAACCCACTGGCGGACCTCCCCGACTCGGAGCGCTTCGGCTTCACGGTCTCCGACGTCGAGGTGACGTACCGCGGCGTCTGCCCGAACTGCGCGGCCGCCTAGCCTCCCCCGCCTTCCCACGCGAAGCCCCGGCACCGATGAGCGCCGGGGCTTCGCGCTGTCCGCGGACTTCCCGTATCTGACGGTCCGTCATATGGTCAACGTCACCCACCAGTCCGTTCCGCACTCCGCGAGGAGACCGAAGTGGGAGAGCCGTATCCGAAAGTCACCGCCCACGACCTGACGCGCACCTTCGGCCGGGGCCCTCGCGCGGTCGACGCCCTCGGCCCCCTCGACCTGACCGTCGCGCCGGGCGAGTTCGTCTGCCTCGTCGGCCCTTCCGGCTGCGGCAAGTCCACCCTGCTGCGCATCACCGCCGGTCTGCTCCGGCCCAGCACCGGCACGCTGGAGATCCGCACGTCCAGTCCACGCCCGGCGGCCATGATCTTCCAGGACTACGGCATCTACGACTGGAAGACCGTCCAGGCCAACGTCCGCTTCGGTCTCGACGTCCAGCGCGTCCCACGCCGGGAGGCGAACGCCCGGGCCGCCGACTGGCTGGCCCGCACGGGTCTCTCCGACTTCGCGCACGCCTACCCGGCGGCCCTCTCCGGCGGGATGCGGCAACGCGTCGCCCTCGCCCGCGCCCTGGCGGTCGAGCCCGAACTGCTGCTGATGGACGAGCCCTTCGCCGCCCTGGACGCCCAGCTCCGCACGATCCTCCAGGACGAGCTGCTGGAAATCACCCAGGCACTGCGCACGACGACCCTGTTCATCACCCACAGCCTGGAGGAGGCGATCGTCCTCGGCGACCGCGTCCTGGTGATGTCCGCCCGCCCGGGCCGGATCATCGCCGAACACCGCCCGCCCTTCCCGCGCCCGCGCACCGGCGACGTCCGCGCCACCCCCGAGTTCACCGCGCTGAAGAGCGAGCTGTGGGACCTGCTGCGCAAGGAGGCGGTGCCGGCATGACCACGGTCGCTCCCGGGACGAAGCCCTCGGTCCTGGTCCGCCGCCCGGGCCCGGGCGAACTGCGCCCCGCACGCACCCATCGCCGCCGCCGCGCCCTGGAGCTGTCCCTCGCGGCGGCCGTGCCCTTCCTTCTGGTGCTGCTCTGGCAGCTGGCGGCGGTCCGGGGCTGGATCGACGACCGCGTCTACCCGGCACCCTCCACGATCCTCGCCGACGGCTGGGACCGGGCCGCGGCCGGCGACCTGTGGCCGGACGTGTGGGCGACGCTCAGGCGCGTCCTGGCCGGCTACGCCGTCGGCACGGCGGCGGGCTACCTCCTGGGCCTGCTGATGGGCTCCCTGTCGCTGGTCCGGGCCGCCCTGGAACCGCTCCTGGACGCCCTGTATGTCGTACCGAAGCTGGCCCTGCTCCCGGTCTTCCTCAACATGTTCGGCCTGGGCGAGGGTCCGCAGGTGGCCCTGGTCGCGGCCACGGTCTTCTTCTTCGTCTGGATCTCCACGATGTCGGCGGTCATGGCGGTCCCCGACGGCCACCGCGACGCCGGGCGGGTCTTCGGCGCCTCCCCGTGGCAGATGTTCCGTCACGTCCTGCTTCCGGCCTCCCTGCCCGCCGTCCTGGTCGGCGCGCGGATCGCGGCGGGTGTGGCGGTCCTGGTCATCGTCGCCTCGGAACAGATCGCCGCGGCCGACGGCCTCGGCCACCTGATCTTCGACTCCCGCGCCCTCTTCCAGAACGACGTGATGTTCGTCGGCATCGTCTGCGTCGCCATCCTGGGCGTGCTCTTCTCCGAGCTGGTCCGCTTCACGGGCCGGCTGCTCACCCCGTGGGCCCCGCACGACCGGGGACGGGGGCAGTCATGAGGGGAGGTAAGGGTGCAGTCGCGAAGGGACGGGCCTACGGCCTCGCCCTGCTCGCGACCGCGCTGCTGGCCGCGGCGGCCTGCTCGTCGCCGTCCTCCGGGAGCGCGACGCCGGAGGCGGACGCCGCAACGCGCGCCGTCCGCCCCGTCGAGGGCTGCGGCACCGGCTCCTGGACGGACCCCACCGATCTGGCCCCCGACCGCGCCCCCGCCCGCTGTCGCCCGGGCTCCCCGCCCGCCCAGCGGCTCCCCGAGCCCCGCGAGCTGACCATCGCGACGGGCACCCTCGGCGCCGAGTACGTGGCACCCCTGCGCGCCACCCTCGACAAGGGCGAGTTCGCCAAGGAGGGCCTGGACGTCACGCTGAAGGTGCTGCCGACGCCCGAGGCCCTCCCGCTGCTGGCCAAAGGCGAGGTCGACGCGCTGTGGGCGGCCCCGGAGGCAGCCGTCATGAACGGCATCCGCGGCGGCTTCACCATCCGCTGGGTCGCGGGGAATTTCTCGCCCGACCCGAAGTCCAAGAGCGGCCTGTGGGTCCGCCTGAAGGACGGCGAGACGGCGACCGCCGTCCGGATGGCCGGCCGGAAGCTCGGCACGATGATCGGCAAGGGCTCCGTCATCGCCTACCCCATGGAGCAGGCCCTGGAGCAGCACGGCGGCGGCCTCGACCGGATCCGCTACCAGCAACTGGGCTCGGCCGACGTCCTCACGGCCCTGGAGAACGGCGGCGTCGACTCCGCGTGGCTGCTCGACCCGGTGTGGCGCCGGGTCGACGGTGAACCCGGCTACGCCTTCCTGGGCGGCCAGCCGCCCGGCGAGCCCCTGGGCGGCATGCTCTACGGCCCGAGCCTGCTGAACGACGACGTGGACGCGGGCGTGGCCCTTCTGCGCGCGTACATCCGCACGGTGAACACGTACTTCGCGGCCGACTACAAGAAGAACGAGACCTTCGTCACATATCTGGCGAAGCTCCTGAAGACGGACGAGACGATCCTGCGCTCGACACCGTCGCTCCGCATGGACTGGGAAATCCGCACCGGCACGACCGACCGCCTCCAGTCCGCCTACCGCGCCCAGGGCGTGGCGGACGGCGATCCGCTCCCCGAGTCGCGGACGGTGACCCGCTCCCTCTATGAAGAGGCGGTAGGCCACCGCCGGTAAACACACCGAGGGCCGGAACCCTTTCGGATTCCGGCCCTCGGCCTTCAGTAGCGGGGACAGGATTTGAACCTGCGACCTCTGGGTTATGAGCCCAGCGAG
>NZ_JBEXSR010000021.1:46774-140835 GCF_040613735.1 Streptomyces sp. NPDC006235 | reverse complement strand
GGCAGCCGCGGCTACCTCATCGGCGAACTGGGCGAGGGGGGCGGAGGGGCATAAATGCCCCTAATGGAATTCCTGGCGGAATTCCTACGCCCCGGAATTCGCCTGGCGGCGAATTCTCTGTGGTTTATGTCGGGCCGCTGGCGCGGCCCTTGGATTTGGCGCGTGAATTTGCCTGGCGGCAAATTCTAGGTTGTGGGTGGTAAATGGGGATTGGTTTATGCATTTTGCCTGGCGGCAAAATTGATTCTGTTTTTGTTTAGGCCGCTGGCGCGGCCTTGTGTTGGGTATTGGGTGATGGTGTGGATTGTTCGTGGAAGCGCTGGTGCGCTCCAGTTGTGATGGTTTGTCAGTGTGGTGGGGTGTCATGCCTGGTGGCATGACTGGGTGTTGGGGTTGGTCGGCCTGATGGGTGCTTGGGTGTGGTGGCGGGCGCCTGCCGGCGCCTGGGGTGGTGGGTTCGGGCTCACGTCTGCTGGTTCCCGGTTTCCTCTTGCGGCGCGTCGATGAGGGTGGGCCGCTGGCGCGGCCGGTGTGCTGCTTGTGAGCTCCGGTGGCCCGGAGCTCAGGCCACTGCGGTCTCGCAGTACTCCGCTCCCCCAGGTACTGGCAGATCGGCGTGTTCGGTTCTCTAGTGCGTGCCGTTATTGAGGTTGTGCCTGTCCCTGATGTTGGCTGTCCCGCGGGGCGATGTCTGCCGATTCGTGCGGCTACGGTGGGCCGATGTCCAGTCTTCCCCTTGGCAGCGAGCAGACAGAGGTGGCGCCAGCCGTGTGCGTGGTGCGCTCGGAGCTCGTGTCGGCCCTGCAGGCTCAAGGCGCTCACGGACAGCGGGCACTGAGCCTGTTGCTGGATTCGGCCCAGATCATGAACGCTCCTGCCGCCTTCCAGGCTCCTTACGAGGTGGCGCAGTCGTGCCTGCGTGGTGCGCTGGACAGTGTTCTGAAGATCGCCGGCGAGGATTTCCCTGGGTTGCGCAGCGCGACCCAGGCTGTCACTGAGGCGGCTGAGGCGGTGGCGGATGCCTGGCGGCATAGCAGCGGGGTGGGAGCCGGGGATCTGGATGTCCTCGTCGGCGCGGTCGATCAGTTGCGTGCTGAGCAGGAGAACCGTGGGGGGTTCCGTACTCGGCAGATCGGTCATTTGGTGCTTGAGCAGACCCGACAGGAGATGGGCCTCGCCGAGACGGAGGCGGCCCGCAGCTGGAGCGCCTTCTACAGCGCCGCTTCCGGTGTGCTGCACGGTTCCAGTAGCGGGGCCAGCGAGGCACGGCATCAGTTCTACGATGTCACCGCTGCTATGGAGCACCTCTTTCTCGGCTTGCCTGAGCGGGCGGACCGGTTGCGGGAGTTGGCCAGGCTGGATTCTCCGGTAGAGCGGGACGCGGACGAGGTTGCGCGGATGACCGATCCGCGGGCCGGGGTGTATTTCTTCCAGGCTGCTATGAGTGGGCGATGGCTCGATCTGCTGCCGCTGTCGCGGCTGCTGCCCGAAGAGCGACGCTGGCCGGCGGGGCCCTATCTGCGGCGGCTACTGGCTGATGAGCCGGAGCGGGTGTGTGCCTGGGTGGAGGAGAACCTGGACGCGATCTGTGCCAGGGGGCCCGGGGCGCTGTCGCAGGCGGTCGGGGTGGTCAGTGAGACGGGTATGGCGGCATGTGCCTTGCTGGCCAGGCTGGTGCGGGCACAGCCGGAACGGTTTGTCTTGATGCGTGTCGCGGACTGGGCCAGGGATGTTCCCGTTGCCGAGCGGACTGGGCTGTGGGTGCGCGTGCTCGAGGGCATCGTGCGGGCCCGCACGTTCACCGAGCACGAGTCCTGGGAGAACGGACAGGTGCTGCGCGAGCTCGTCGACACCGCACACCCCAAAGGCCGGCTGCGCACCGGCAAGGACCGGCTCGGCGTGTCATCCGTTCCGCGCTTGCCGATGTCCTCGCCGACCATCTGAATGACGAGAGCGCGGGCTTGCAGGCCGAGCTTGTCAACGAACTCGGCACGATCACGCTGACTGACCCACCGCATGTCATCGTCGTGACGCTGATACGGGCCGTGCTCGATCTCGCCCTGGCCGAGGCGCAGCTCGGCGTGCCGGTCGGACAGCGGTTGCGGGGTGTGCACGGCAAGCTGCCCGTCGCCGAGCACCAGGCGCGGCTGGTGGCTGTGCATCTGACGGAGTCCTGGCCCCACGACAGCCAGCGTGCCGAGGCTGCGGCCGAATGGTGGCAGACGGCGGTCGCCGCCGCGCGGCAGGTGGGCCGCGGAACATGGCCGAGCGCGGACCTGGCCGACTTCCTCGCCCTGCTGGACGGCCACTGTCCGCAAGAGCTGCGGGCGCAGATGGAAGCGGCTCTGGGAGAAGGCTTGGGCGCACCGCCTGCTGCGGCCCAGATACGCGCGTGGGCTGATGCGTTTCCCGGGCCGGTGCCGCGGCGGTGGCGCGTCGTGCGACGGCTGTCCCCGGTACTGCCCGAGCCCGTGCGCGGGCCGTGGGAGCCGGTCCTGTCCCTGCTGGAGGAGAAGTACGGGCCTCCCCCGAGCAGGCCTGAGCCTGTTGTGAAGACCACCTCGTGGGTGGAGACCTACGGAGGGCTGTCCGTAGAGGTCTTCAGCGCGCGGGCTCAGGCCGACGGGGCGGCTGCGGCTGTCGCCGCGCTCGCTGCCGCCCAAGTCACAGACGACGATGGCTACGCTGATGAGGATCGTGCCGGACTGCTGGGCGAGCTCGTGGCCCACGATCCGCAGGCCTGGGCTGCGGATCCTGCCGCGGTCGCGGCGGCCGCCGCGCGCCCGGTCCTGCAGGCCGCCTACTTCAACGCCCTCCACCACGCCGCAGGTAAAGGCCTGCTAGATCCCGGGGCGCTGGTCGCGCTCGCCGAGGCAGCCTTCGCCATCCGCCCACGGGAGGCCGACGGGCCGCAGGCGGTGCAGTTGCAGCTGGTCATCTCCAACCTCCTGCACCGCGCATGGGACAGTGGCGCATCCCTGGGGGCCGTGGAAGCGGATGCCGTGGCGTGGCTGCGTGATCTGGTCACTGGCTGGAGCACCCCGCGTCTGGGCACCTCCTCCCCACTGGGCGTGGCCACGACGGCGCCCGGCGGCAGCGCCCTGCTCTCCCTGACCGCCTGGGGTGGCCAGTCCGGTGTGCGCACCGCGGACGGTCTGCCTGAGGAGCTGACGACGACGCTGGAGACTCTGCTGAGTGCCGAGCCGGCCGATGACCAGGCTCTCGCGGTCATCGGGTTCTGCCTCGCCCTGCTCCACCGCTGCGACCCCGCTTGGACAGCCGGCCACGTCGACACGCTCCTGCCTTTGGAGCCTGCGTGGCGCCCTGCGCGTGTCTGGCTGGCTCACGGCAAGCCCGACGCAGCGTTGCTGGCCCGGCTGGACCGCCCCGGTCTGTGGCGTGTCCTGTGTGCGTCGGATACCGAAGGCGCCCACTACCGGGTCCTGCGTGCGCTGCTGGACGATGCCGAACCTCTCGGCCCTGCCGAGGAGTTCCTCGCCGGACTCGTCGGCTGCCCCGGAGGGGCCGTCGCCATATCCGCGATACTGTCCCAGCTCGCCACCTACACCGACCGCTCGGAGAGCGACGAGGTGACCGACCGGGCCGTCGGTCTATGGCGTGCTGCCCTGGACGCCGGTCTCCCGGCTGCCGCCTTGCGCGGGGCCGGTCATTTCGCGTTCACCGCTTGTCTTGACCAGGACCTGTGGCTGGAACTCACCGTCGCCACTCTCGCCCAGCAACCCGACCTGGAAGACACCCTCGCCATGGTCAAACGCGCGGGTCGTACTCCCGCTTCTCCTGGCGCCCAGCTCATCGCTGCCGCTGCCCTCGACCACGGGCCGATAGAAGGCTACCGGCGGACCAGGACCGTCCGCCTCGCTGCCGACCTCTATGCCGCAGCACCCGCTGAGAACACCTCCGAGCGTGAGGCATTGCGTGTGGCCCTGATCAACGCCGGAGCCATCGATGACGCCTACGGGAGCTGACGAACGCCTCCGGATTACGGCAAAGGCGGCAGCTCGGTGCGTGGGTACCGGTTCCAGGAGGACGCTGCCTGTTTGCTGGACTTGGAGGGCCGAGGCCGCCTGCTCGTGGCCGGCCCGTCTCATTTGACCCGTGCACGAGCCCGTGGTGTGTCCTTGCCTTACGATTCGGCGATCTCGGCGGTGGAGAATCCCGTCAAGATGCCAGGCCATCACGCTGCGTTGTCTGAAGGGCAGTTGGAGAAGGGTGTGCAGGACGTGCCGTTGCTGCTCGTTCAGTTCTGTGGCGTGCAGCTGATGAGGATTTGCGAAATTCCCCAAGCACGCTCTCGGCTCCCACTTGGTTGACCTCGCAACGAACGGAGTCACCCGCTTCCGAAGGGAGCGGGCCGGAATCGGTTCCGGCCCCAGGCCCGTGTGTTGCAAATCGCGGGCCTTCCCTTGTCAGTGGTGCGCGATAACCTCCCGTCCGTCACGATGACGCTGAGGGAGAATCACATGCCTGCGCGCCTGGGCTCGCTGGAAGCAATCCGGCTGATGCGAGAGGCCGGCTTCGAGCCGCTGGACGAGTACGTGAACTCCAGCACCCCATGGAGGAGCAGACACATTGCCTGCGGGGCGATCGTCACCCCACGGCTCAGCAACCTCCGGAACTCGAAGATCGGGTGCCAGCCATGCGGCGTGAAGCTGGGAAGCCGCACCCGATCTCTGGACGAGGAGACCGCGGTCGCCCGCCTCCGCAAGGCGGGCCTCGAGCCGCTGGAGCCCTACGTCAACTCACACGAGCCGTGGCGCTGCCGCCATCTCGCGTGCGGCCGGGAGGTGACACCCGTGCTCAATCGTCTACGCACCCAAGGCGGATGTGTGTACTGCGCGGGCTGTGCGCCGGTGACACTGGAGGAGGCCGCAGCCGACATGCGGGCCGCCGGGTACGAGCCGCTGGAGCCCTACGTCAACTCACACGAGCCGTGGCGCTGCCGCCATCTCGCGTGCGGCCGGGAGGTAACGGCGACCCTCAACCGAATCCGCAGCGGCACTGGGTGTTGCTGGGCGTGCGGGGTGGCGAAACGCACGGCGACGACCCGCCTGGCAAAGACCGAAGCGGAAGCCCGGCTACGAGCAGCCGGCTACGAACCTATGGCTGACTACCCGGGATCGAAAATGCCGTGGCCTGCTGTCCATCTGGCCTGCGGGCAGGCGGGCACCCCCCGCCTCAGCGACCTCGGGCGCCGAACCGGGTGCCGCTCGTGCGGCATCGAATCTCGCGTCGCAGCTCGGCGCGGGGACCAGGCCGAGGCCATCGCCCGAATGCGGGAGGCCGACCTGGAGCCCTTGGAGGACTACAAGAGCCGCAACACACCGTGGATGTCTATCCACCTTCCGTGCCGCCAGGTCGTGTACCCGAGGCTCGGCGGCATCCTCGCCGGGCAAGGTGGATGCCGCTCGTGCGCCGACAAGCAGAGCGCGGATAGGCGACGCACCGACACGGAGCTGGCAGTCGCACGCATGCGGGACGCCGGGTTCCTTCCGCTGGTGGCGTTCCAATCGACGAGCCGACCGTGGCGCAGCCTTCATCTCGCGTGCCGTCAGATCGTCACGCCGACGCTGGCCAGCATCGACGGCGGGCAGGGTGGTTGCGTGCACTGCCACCCCGGAGGGCTTGACCGGGAGGCCCCAGCGGTGGTCTACGTGCTGGCGCACCCGCACCACAATGCGGTGAAGGTCGGTGTCACCGGAAACGGGACGAGCCGACTCGCCCAGTTCTCCGCGATTGGCTGGGACGTGGTGGCCACGCTTCCGTTTGAGACCGGCGCCCAGGCCCTGACCGTGGAGACTGCGGTCAAGCGTCGGCTGGCCACTGAACTTGGACTGTCACACTTCCTTACGGCTGAGGTGATGGGCAACCTCGGCGGGCACACGGAGACGTTCGACTCGGACCGGGTGTCGCCGTCCGTGCTGCTCGCCATGGCGGCGGAGGAGCGCAGCCGTGTCCCCGTCCAACGCGGACACGGGAAGGCCAAGACCAAAACGGTGCTGTAGCGCAAGCGACGCTCGGTCCAGGCGCAGTATGTGTGCCCGAGCCCACTCGTTCCTGCGCCGATTCACCGCAAGTGGGGAACTCAGTGAGCAAGTCTGGTCAACACCTGAGCAGCGGATGGGGAAATTCAAAGAGCCCCATCACAGCGGGGTGCTCCAGTCCGCGCTCGTCTCCGCCAGCCGGTCAGCGAGATCGGCTTCGGGGCTGCTCGGAGACCGATCGCCGCAAAAGGGCCCCGCAGGGCGACCGTGCGCAGCCGCGCCCGTGGGCTGCGCACCGGCTGGCTTGAGTGCATCAGTTCCACGGAGGCGCTGGGCACGGCGTCTTCGGCTTCCGGGTACTCCGCTCCATGACGCAGGAGGAAACCGGATGAGGTAGGGCCCCAGTCCTCCTGGTAGCAAGTGCCGACGTTTTACCGGCGTCGCTGCCTGGTGCCGTGCGCCTGGTACGGGGCGGATGCGGTGTCATCCTCCATACGGTCCACGGCTGCCTCGCACACACCGTGCTCCTTGGCACACTGCCAGGTGACGGCCTGTCTCGTCCCGCTCCTGCAAGGTACCGCCCTCCCCCGAGCGCGTCGATGCCAGCTGTGCGGCCTTCCTCTTCGATGCGAGTCCTCCTCGACAGGGCCCGTGTGGTGATCCGGGCCATGAGCACCCGGGCGACGCCCCCCGACCGCGCCCACGCCCGCGGCTACAGTCACGGCCACGCTGACAACTGTGCTGTCCACGACGCTGCGTTCCTCCTCCGGCGAGGACGGGTGCCCGCGCTTCGGTATGGAGTGGCGATGGGAGCCGATTCTGACATCCGGGGCCGACGTTGCCTCCGTCCAAGGCTGACGTGAGGCCGTTCGCGATCTACCAGTTGTCTCGGTCACGCAGCCACAGGTCACCTATCTCAGCAGAAGGAATTTCTACCTAGGAGGAACAGAAGGCGTTCTTTCCCTTAGGGAATTAACTTCTTTGGGATCCGGCGCGGAGCCTGTTTAACGATTTATATTGGGTCTTTATATGTGTGACCCTATGCGTTCTTTGACGCAGAGGCAGCGAGCCCTGCCACTGACACCGGAAGCCGCCATGGGGCGGGGCCCGTGGACAGCGAGGTCCTGGCTGGCGGATCATGCTGGCGACGCTGGTAAGCCCATCTTCGCGATGCAGCGCAGCAGCTTTCCTCCGACTCGATCCGCCGGCCAGGCCCCCGGTCGGCCGTCACTCGCCGGCGATCGTCTTCCAAGCTTCCCGGAAGAACGTCTTGCCGGCTTCGAAGAACACCCCCTTCAGGAAGTCGCGACGCAGCGGCGCGGTGTCAGCGGAGCGTTCGGGGGTCGAGGGATCGGATGTGGCATCAGCCGGCCGGCGGGTGGGGTCCGGGAGTGATGGATGCTTCTGCGGGGGCACCGACATGGAGCAGCTCCAAAGGGCTGTGGACGGAGGGACGTTGCGGTCGGCCGACCTGTCCACCAGCCTGCGGCGTGTCAGGACCCAGAATCCGAGCCGCGCCCGGTTGCGCTGAGTCGCGCCGAAGTCACGTAAACGGGAGAAGTTCTGCGCGATGCTTGGTCAGTGAGGGACGAAGAGAACACGGAACGGCGCACACCACGGCCACGGCCCGTCCGGCCTCCAGCCGTCGCCCCAGGCCCTCTTGGCGAACTCAAGTCACTGCTGTACGAGCTTTACGCACACGCTGGCGCGCCGGCTACGGATGAGATCTCGGACAAGATCAAACAGGACGACTCCCTGCCGGACGCGCCGAGCGGGGACACCGTCCGCAGGATCCTGTCGGAGCCCGCTCTTCCGCGCCGGGCCGAAGCTGTCGTGTCCGTGGCCACCGTCCTGGCACGCCAAGCCGGACGCGACGAACGGGCGGTGGTCGACAGCGTCCGGCAGCTTTGGGCGAGCGCCCTCACACGGGAGACGGGACGCGCTCCGGCCCCTTCCTCGGTTCCAGCGCAGGGTCCGTCGTCCGATGGATCGCGATGGTTCTTCCAGCACCTGCTCGACTACCACACCGAAAAGTTCGCGGGCCGCGACGGCGAGATCAGCGCCATCCGCGACCACATCGACGAGCACGACCGCGGATACGTCTTCGTCGACGGGCTTTCCGGGTACGGCAAGACGTCGTTGCTGGCCATGCTGGTCCGGCAACAGCCCAGCTACCTCTACCACTTCATCAGTCAGCGCTACAAAACAGCAGGCGGCGCCTTCGACCCGACCCTGCGCGACCATCTGCTCTCCAACCTGTGCGAGCAACTCGACCCGCACCGCGCCGCCCCCATCGAAGGGCTCGCGTTGACGGACCGGTTCCTCGAAGTGGTCCAGAGCGACCGGGAGAACCCGACCGTGCTGGTTCTGGACGCCATCGACGAGGTGGACAAGCACCCCAGCTTCCTGCGCGGTCTCCTCCCGCGGCGCCTGCCGAAGAATCTGTTCGTCCTCCTGTCGGCCCGGTCCCAGGGCGAGCGGTCCTACCTCGAAGAAGTGGGCCTGACACCGGACGGCATCGGTCTGCGGGTGACGCTCGGCGGCCTGGACACCGACGCCGTCCGGCAGCTGCTGCTGCACCACGCAGGACCGGCCGGTGCCGCCCTCGGCCAGCGGCCTGGCTTCGTCGACGCCCTGCACGACGTCTCCGAGGGAGACCCGTTCTACCTACGGTTCCTGGTCGAGGACGTGGAACACGGCAGGCTCACCCCGGAGAACATCCGACGGACCCCGAACGGCCTGTACCCCTACCTCGACGAGCAGTTCGAACACCTCCACCGCTCCGTTGACAGCGGTCTGCACAACATGGTGCTGGGCCTGATCCTGGAGGCGTACGGCCCCCTGCACCGCTCCGACCTGCTCCGCAACGTTCCCGGCCTGACCGGCGGGAAGCTCGATCAGGTGGTGTGTGACGTGCAGCGGTTCCTGTTGCGCACCGGCGAGCACAGGCAGTCGTACACCTTCTGTCACAACCGGTTCAGGGAATACTTCCGGGAGAAGCACTAATGTCCTCGTTCCGCGAGCGCGTCGCCGAAGGGATCGCGCAGGGCACGTACCGCAGGCAGTTGGCGGAGGACGCCCGACAGTGGCGTTCGCACCGCAGCGACTACGCGCTCTCCACCGTGGTGCGCTATACCGTGGAGGACGACCTCGCCGACGAGGTGCACGAGGTTCTCACTGATGAGCAGTTCCGTGAGCTGCGTCTGGCCCGGTTCGGTGTGCTCGCTCTGCGCGACGACCTCGACCTCGGCCTGGAGTACTTCAGCCGGGCCCGGCCCGACCTGCTGCGCTACTCCCGGCTGCTCTTCCGCCAGCGGTCGGCGGAGCGCGACGACGCATACGCGTCCCTGCACCGGCGGCACTGCCAGGGCTTCGCCGACTTCCTCCAGCTGGACGTGCCCGCTGCCGACCGGCGGGAGATCGGTCTGGAGCGGGCCCTGCACCGGCTGTTCCCGATGCGGCTAACGGACGAGGACGACTTTTCAGAGCCACCGGTCGACGTGGATCTCACCGGGTACCACCTGGGTACGTGGTCCTGTTCGTGCGGGAGGCGGAAAGGGCACGCTGCCCGTTACGACCACGCCTGCGACTGCGGAGCGATGTCCGGCAACGGCCGGCTGCCCGCGCAGGGGCGCCGGTGTCACGGGTGCGGAACTGTAGCCGCGTATGTCACCTGCGAACTGTGCGGAACACGGGTGACGTTGAGCCTGTGGTGGCAAATCCAGAAGGGCAGCGTGCACCCCTCCGACTGCCGGATCCCGCTCACCCTCGAGCTGCGGATCCGTCGGCCGGGGCAGCCGGCGGACCTCCGGTGCCTGGAGTTGATGCAGCTGCCGTTGATGCTGGGGCTGACCGAGCGGGGCGACGAACTGGTCTTTGACCTGCCGGACATGCTGTGGGTCAGTGACGTCCGGGACCGGCACGGGCAGGATCGGCCGACCGGGCAACTCGTCGCAGTCGCCGATCACCCCCGGTACGACCGGCAGACCGACGTCGAACGGATCCTGCAAGCCGCCTTCCGGCGCACCGTCACCGGCCGCAACCGTCCGTCCGGGTCCGAGCTGCGGGCCGTCATCGCCGCGCAGGCCGGAATCCGCCGCCCCGGGCGGCGTGGCTGGCAGACCGACGGGTTCAGCGCAGGGTTCGCCCGCAGGGTGGGCTACGCCCTCGCCGCCGAGCGGCACGAGGAAGCTGGCCTCGCCCGCGGCGCCGACCTGTACCGGCCCTGTGTGGTGGCCGTGTCCCCGGGACTCCGGGGCGATGCGGCCCTGGTCTCACTGGACCTGTCCACGCCCGGGACCCTTTCCGGCTCGGGCCTCGACAACGTCGTCGTATCCCTGCGTGTGACCCCGCTCGGGCTCGACGAGCTCACCGCCGAGCCGCCGGAGGTGATGCCCGACCTGTGCGGGGCGCTGGCCTCAGACGGCATCGTGCTGCCCGGCGAGACGGTCGAGCCGGGTGATCTTCTCGTCGGCATCAGCACACCCCGCACCGAGGAGAGCCTGACCCCGGAGGAGCGGTTGCTGCGCGCGATCTTCGGTGAGAAGTTCCCCGATCGTCGGGACGCGTCGTTCCGCTGGGCCGGCCGGCACCCGGCGAGGGTGCTGAGTGTGCACATCAGTACTGCGGCGTCCGAGTCCTTTGAGGTCGCCTGGCATCCGGCACGGGTGGTCCAGGATGAGGTGTTGCGCCCCGACGAACGCGCCAGGATCAGCATCAGCCTGGCGACGGCGGACCCCCTCGAGACCGGCGACGTCCTGTACGGCCCGGACGGCTCCAGGGCGGTGGTGTGCGGCACCCAGAACGGCCACGGGACGGACGTACTCGTCGGCCCCGACCACCCCTGGGCAGCCGAAGAGCCGACCAGGACCGTCGGCGTCCGGCTCCGCCCCGACGAGCGCTCCCGATCTGTCGTCCGCGCCCGGGCGACAGGCCCGTACTCCATGGTCACGCAGCTGCCGGTATGGACCGACGCGAGCGATTCGGGGCAACCGGTCCGACTTGCGGATCTGGCGTGGCTGTTGCGACACAGCGCGAGCCGAACCGCCTACGAGATCCATGTGCTCCGGAGTGACTTCATCGACGGGCGCCTCGGCCTCTACCAGCTCCTGGTCGAGGGCGGGACCTCGTTGCGGGAGATACCGATGCCGCCGTCCGAGCAAGCATCGACGCTGGAGTCCGCACCGCTCGAGGCAGTCCGCAACTGGGGCCGCCTGCTGCGCGCCGCCTGCGTCGAGCCCGTTTGGCACGGGGACCGGCTGTCGTTCCGGGCCATCGACGACGAGCAGGTCCTCGCCGCGTCCTTCGGCGAGGTGCGGAACGGTGACATGGTGGACCTTCGGACCCGGCTCCCGGTGCCGGCCGGCCTGGCTTGTCAGAGCGTCTTCGGACCGGTCCGCGACCACAAGTGCGGTTGCGGGAAATTCCGGAGTTCACGTCACGCGGGTGACGTCTGCCCAAAGTGCGGGGTGGAGGTGACAGAGAGCAAGGTCCGGCGCCGACGCATGGGCCACATCGAACTGGCCGCGCCGGTGGTTCACCCCTGGTACAAGGACCGTCTTGGCGAGGCTCTCGGCCTCGACCACGGGACACTGGCCGACCTCATCCACGAACGGTGTCACGTCGTCAGGGACGGCGACCGCGACGAGTTCATCTTCCCGCCCGCGGGGGCGGGGCCCCGCCACGACGAGGACCGGCTGTGCTCGGGTGCGGAAGCGGTGAGGCTGATGTTCTCCCGGCGAGGGCAGGCCCCTCCCCGGGGCGCGCTGCTGCACAGACTTCCGGTGCTGCCCGCCGACCTGCGCCCGGTGATCGTCCACGAGGGGCGCCTGCACGGCAGCGCACTCAACAACCTGTACAGACAGATCGTCTCGCGCACCTCCCGACTTCGTCGGCTGATCACCATCGAAGCTCCGTCGCAGGTAATCAGTCATGAGCGCACCCGACTTCAGCAGGCCGTCGACGCGCTTCTCGACCCGGGCGAGGGTGGGGCGACGCTCGCCGACCTGACGACGATCCTCCCCGGTCGCAGCGGAGGTTTCCGAGAGCGGCTCTTCGAGCGTCTGACGGATTTCAGCGCCCGTACCACACTGGTCGCGGAGACGACCGGAAACCTGGACACAGCGCTGCTTCCCGACCGGCTCGCCTGGACGCTCCTGGCGCCGGCCCTGATCGGAAAGCTGATCGGCACCGGGGACAGCCCAAACATCGCTCTCGCCCGGCAAGCCGTGCGCGACCGCACCCCGCAGGCATGGGCGCAGCTCCAGGCCCTCTGTCAGCACACGACGGTGCTGGTCGCGGTGCCGGGAACCCGGTGGCCGCTGTTCGGCGTACGCGTCGGCCGTCTGACCGGCGACCTCTCCCTGAAAGTGGATCCGGGCCTGTTCGATCACCTCGGCTGGGACCGGCTCGGCGCTCCTGTCAGGATCTTCCCCCTGCTGACCGAGGAAGCCGCTACGGAGGCCCGAGGGGCGCTGCTCCCCAGCATGTTGCTCCGCGACGGCGGTACCGGTGGCAGCGAATCGACCGACCTGCCTACTTCCTTACTCGGCCTCGACCAGGAGCACCTTCCCAAGGAGATCGTGCGGATGATCGGGACCGGGGAGTCGGCTCACCTCGACCGTCTCGACCGGTTCCTGCTGTTTCCCGAGTGGGAGCATTGACTCCGAGCGCAGGAGGGGATCATCAGACCGGCTAACCGCCCCTCACGGCACCTCGTGTCCATGGACGGACGGCCAGCCGTCAGACGACGGACACCTCCCTCGCGTACCAGGGCAGCACATAGTTCCATGCGAAATCCCAAGTGCGTTGCAGGTCGTGCCGGGGGCACGGCGACGGGCGGATGCCGGAGGCCAGGTGCCCGCGGTCTGTCGTCGTACGGGTGCTCGAGGGCCCGCTCGCGGTCGTGACGGAGCCCGGAAAGAATCTTGAGTGATCTGTTAAGAAGGGGGATGCGTCGGGCCTATGAGTAGGCGAGGGCCTCTTCGGCTTCGCCCAACTCGTCCAAGACAGAGGCAAGATGACGTCCCAGATTCTCGACTACGTGACCGTCGGTACGGCCCTGGTACCCGTGCTTCACGCGGTGTGGAACCTTCCTCTCCTCGCGGGCCTGCGGCGACGCGCGCGGCGGCAGCGAGTCGCTGCCGTCTCGGCCGGCACCGGGATCTGTGATCCGGCAGCCCTCACGGTCGAGGCGCTGAAGGGGCTGCCCGCCGGGGCGGCAGTGCACTACGAAGGTCCGGACGGCTGCCGTCTGACGGTGTGGCGGATAGCGGATCCGTCCGGGCATCGGGGCCACGGGACGGAGCGCGGCCTGTGGTGAGCCCCGACGGTCCGGCGTCCGGGCCGTGCGCGTTCGACTTCGAGAACATGACGGAGGACCAGCTCCGGCAGATGCTCAACGAAGTCGTGGCCTCGTTGTCGGGCTTCAGCGACCTCAGCCACGCCGCCCGTCAGGACATTGCCAGCGAAGCTCTCTACCAGGTGCTCAGGAGCGGGCGGCTGGACCCCTCCCGGCAGCCGGTGGCCTACATCAAGACGACCGCGGGGCGGCTGGCCCGCAGGTGGGCAGTGCAGCTCAAGAACGAGACGCTCATCGACGACGGACCGCGCCTGGACGCGGCGGCCACGGCCGCCGCGTCCCGAGAGGGCTGCGGCAGTACTGATCCCCAGGAATGCGTCGTGCGTGATGCCTCACCCGCCGACCGGCGCCTGTGGGGGCCCACCGAGGAGGAGGAACTCCTGGGCGTGGTCGACGACGCCATCCGTGGCATCAGCGCTTCGCAGACACGGGCGGTGGCAGAACTGCAGCGCCAGGGCATGCGGGCCCCGGACATCGCCGCCCAGGTCGGAACCACCAGGAACCAGGTCGATCAGCAATGGTCGCGCGGCCGCCGGGCGATCCGCAGCGCCCCCGCGGTCAGAGATCGACTGCGGCCAGCGCACATCATGCCGCCCCGATCACGGCCCGAGGACAGTAGCTGATGGACAACAACGACACCCGCCGGAGGACGACCACCCACACGGAGGACGCTGTGAGGAGCACCGCGTACGCCCGACTGCTGGAGCTCATGCAGGGGCCTGCCGATTACTGGGACCGCCCTGACGGTGAGTGGGGGCCGAGGCGTGCCAGTGCCTCCGGTATCCCGGTCAGCACGGCACGGGCCGACGCCAACAGCGCCTACCGGCTCGCCACCAGGGCGCTGCGCCGCGGCGAGCTGGACGCCGCCCGCGCAGCCTTCGCTCTCGCGCTCACCGAGCAGCACCCCGGCGCTGCATTCCGGATCGTCCTCACAGAGCCGCGGCGTCTGAGTGTGTCCATCCCGACGGGCGGCGGCAAGACAGAGAGCTTCGTCTGGGTGGTGAAGCATCTGATGGCGGCCGCCCGGTGGGGCCACGCGGATGCGCAGCAGCTCCTCGACGGCATCCAGCCCCACCCGCCACGCACGTGGGAGCGGATCCTGGTGGATGCGCAGCGCCCGGCGCCCTGTGCAGATGAAGACCTCTGGTTCGGTTACACGTTCACCTGCCCGCCGCTCACGTACGAGGCGCAGGACGTCGAGTTCTACCCGACCGTGCGCGATGTCCTTGCGCAGCTGCTGAAGGCACCTGCTGCCGCACTCGAAGCGGGTCCTTCAAGCCGAGCCCGGGCGCTGCCCGCCGGCCGTGTCCGGATCGCGCTGCCACCCGCGTCCTCGGGCATCTCGCGAAAGCCGCTGGATGCCTGCAGCGGCGCACGGAGCGGGCTGGAAGGGCCCGGGATGCAGGCGCCGGCAGGCAACGGTGAGCACACCCCCGAGCGCTCGCTCTCGGGTAAGGCCGCGCTGCTCAGCGCGCTGCGGGGTTTCTGCCCCGTTCAGGTGCGGAGTGGGCAAGCTTGCGAGCAGGATCTAGGAGACCAGCTCCTGCAGAGCAGGGCCAGGGCCTGGCAAGGGGATATGTTCCGCACGGCAGGCGGCGTGAGGCCCCATGGATTCAACGATCCCTTCCCGAGGCAGCTGGACTGCCTCGGGGAAGACCTCGTGAGGCATTTCGTGGTCATACTGACCGAATGCTCCGACATGGCATTCTCGTCTGCCAAGGCGCGTAGAGTTCAAGACCTTCCGGACGCCGTATGGGCTTCGTCCTCCAGGTCGGCCTTTGGGCTGCAGGATCCTCTCACCGGGTGTCCCGGAGTCCGGCCGGCCTCTGCCTGGAGGGTAGCTGTGGCCGCAGACGGCAATGTGCGGGTGTGGGATCCCACGAGTGGGCTTCTGATCAGCTGCCTCGATAGGCATACAGGGGCCGGGGGCGCCATGCCGGTGGATTCGGACGCCCCCAGCCTGCCCCTGCATGACCTTGATTCCCCCACCGCTTGGCTGGAGTGCCCCCCGGATGGGAACGGGTGGCTCAACGCCGTCGTGCTTGAAGGCCTGCATCCAGGCGAGCGTGAGGTGGTGTTCGCGTACACCGCAGCTGCCGGGCGAACGTGGGAGGAGGCCGCAGCTGTCCTGGGAGTTCGCAACCCGGCCGCCGTCGGTGAACGAGTCCGTCGTAGGGTCAAGCGGCTGGCCGCGGAACGGCGACGCCGCACAGCTCGACAGCGGATCGAATATCCAGGTGCTTCACCTGAAGATCCCATGCCCAGCAGGCTGGACTCTTCACTGGCGGCGATCCTCTCGGTCCTCTGACACAGCCATAAGTGCGGTCTGGAGATGATTTCAAGGCGCTGCACCCGCACCGGCGCCTTGGAATCGATGGCGATGATGCGAGGTCAGCGACTGCTTCACGGGGGCAGCGAGGGTCGTCGGCACCTGTGTCGTGGCAACGGGTCTGGCCGCGCAGGTGAAATGAGGCGTGGCACGTATCGTCTTTCTGCGCCACCGGTCGACAGTGAGCAGACACGCAGCTTCCGTACGCACGGCTCCTACATCCGCGCGTTCCGTGAACTTGCGCTCGGGGAGAGCACATTGTCGCTGGCAGATGCTGTCGCGGGTCTCCATGCGTCTGCGACACCGCTCCTTCTCGTGTCTGATGGACCGCTGCGCGCCTGCGACCGAGGCCAGTTGATGGCATGCCTGCGCCGGGCGTGGGCAACCGCCCGGCTGCTCGAGCACACCCATGCGCTGGTCGAAGGCTCGGAGATCATCCGGCTCGCCAACAGTTGGGAGCCGTTCAGACCTACTACTTCCTTTACGGGGTGGCCCAGGCTCTCATGGTCGCCGAGGGCGGCACCCGTTCGCAGTCGCATGAGCCCACGAAGCGGCGAGCCGTATTACGCCGGTTCCTACGTCCGGGGCGAGGGCGGCACGCCGGGCGGCCTCGGCTTACTCCTCTTTCGGGCGCTGCGCGCCTGCCTGCTCCGCCTGCGGCCCGGCTGGGGCGCGGAACCGAAGTGGGACGGTTCTCCAGACGCTGAGGGCGCAGGCGGGTAACGGGGCCGCTTCAGCGTTGCTGAGGCGGTCCTGCAATTCGGCGACCACGGCCGGGAGCGGCCACAGGTTCAGGTCACGGCGGCCTCTAGAGACGTCCAGCGCCGGGTACGCGCGGCTCGGGCCGGTGCCCGGGTGGCGGCTGTGCCGCCACCCGGTCTGCGGCTGCTGCGTCAACAGCCCACCGCCAAGCGGGGTCTTAGTCCGGGTCATAGACGTAAAGAGCCCTGGCGTGCCGGGTGTTGTTCACACTCCACCCACGCTGGGAGCCGATTCTCCTCGTCCGCGGGATAACTACCAACTAGCGGTGCGACCACTTTCCGGCCGACAGGGCTTCTGAGCTGCTCTTTCGTGGCCATAGTTGGTTGTTCAAAACGATCCTCAGGCACCGTTTCCTGAACAACGTTTCCTCGGGTTTTTCAGGTTCTGGCAGATCATCCCCTCAGTGTCAGTGCGGCTGACGATGATTGCCTGCATCGACGGTGACCGGCGTCAAACGGTCACCTCGGGCTGACAGTTGTCCGGGTCACGATCCGTGCGGCGGGCTCCCACCTGCTACACGACGACGTAAGAAGGAGAGACCTATGAACACATGCCCTGTCCTGTGCGGTGTATGGGCGAGCGGTGCCGGCCGGCGGTGGCCCGGAGACGTCCTGCGGCGGGAGGCGAGTGGGCATACCGGCGGTGACGGCGCCTTGGTGCTGGTGCTGGTGGTCATCACGCTGCTGGTCTTCGCCGGCTGCTCTGCCCAGACGGCCGTCGCTGCGGTCGCCGCCGGCTCCGTAATCGCGGTCGAGTTGCAGCAGCGCCTGCGCTGATCGTTGGTGCGGGACCGGTTCGCCGGTCCCGCACCATGCACTGCGAAAGGAAGGGAGGTGAGCCGCCATGGCCCGCCCCAGCAAGAAACTCCCCGACCAAAGCGACCTTCCCTGCGTTATGCTCGCCGCCGATTTGCGGTCCCTGCGGGAGCGCTCCGGGCTTACGATGGCGCACCTGTCGGACCTGTCCGGGCTGTCGGTGGGAACGCTCTCCAGCGCTCAAAGCGGCACGAAGGTGCCCACCGAGAAGACGGTGACCGCGTTCGTCCAGGCGTGCGGCGAACTCGACGTCACACCGTGGCTGGCCCGACGGGAAGCCGCCACTCGGGGGGCCCTCCCCCGAGCCGTCCCCTCCACCGGGCACGCTCATACTCACGACGGTGCCGACCCTTGCCTGGCGTGGCGCGGTACCTGGGCGCGGTGGGACACCACAGGCAAGCTGACGCCCCCGTCCAAAGCTGCGGGCCTCAAGGCGCTCCCGCACTGGCTGTCGGGGCTGCGTGCCTACCGTTCTGTGTCGTTCAGGGCGATGGCCAGGGCGACGGGCTATTCGCACACCACTCTTGCGGCCATGGCCTCCGGTTTCCAGCCGGTCACCGTGCGCGGGCTGCTGGCCTTCCTGCAAGGTTGCCGGGTGGGCACCATCGCCGAGAAAATCGAGTGGCTCGACCTTCTGGAGCGAACCTCGACCAGTCCGCGACGCCGTCTGGATGCCGCTCGCGAACGTGCACGTCTGACAGCTTTGTCGGCAGGGCCTGACCGCGGCGCGACAGGCCCGGGCAACACCGCTGCGGTGAATCAGTCTGTGCATGCGCAGTGGGCCAAGCCGCCCCGTTCAGCGTGGCCGCGTCAGCGTGCCGTTCAGGTGGACCGCCACCTGCTCATCACCGATCTCCGGGCCCTCCACCGGTTCTACGGGCGGCCCTTCCTTCCACTGCTGGCTAGGCACGCGGGCATCGCCAGCAAGGCCCTGCGGGGCTACCTTGACGGAGACATGATCCTCAGCACCGGCCACATGAATCGGCTGGCAGCCGCTCTTGTGCGGCTCGGCAGTACACCACCGGCACTCGAGCAACTGCCGCACGTTCTGCCTCCCATGGCCGACTGGCACACCAGGCGGGATCGGCTAGTCAGGGCAGGACGCTGAGAAGCGTCAGCGTCGTGGGCCGAGATCGTGTCGGATGCCGGTGGTTCGGCGTGCTGTTTATCCGTTGACGGTCCGAGTTCGCTGCTGCTGAGACGAGTTCGAGGGGCCGGCTCTGGTGGAGTGGTGTGCGCCAGGAGCCTGCGGCCTGGCCCGCGCAGGAAGGGGGGTGCCTCCTCACGGTTGTCCGCTTGCTGCCTCGATGTGCCGAACTGGGTGAGAGGATGTGATGCGGCTGCCGCCCCGGTGGGCGGATCTGTGGTCGGCCGCAGGTGCGAGTGGGGGGATCCAGTGCGGTTGGACGAGTTGTTTCCGTCTGCCTCCATGCGGCTTCCCGCCGGGGTGGAAATGGACGCTGAAGCGCTCGGCGAGCCGCGCTCGCTGGTCGGCGTGGCGATGCTGCTGCAGCAGGTGCAGAGGCAGCTGAGCACGTCGGAACACTCCCTGGAGCAGGTCACGATGGCACTGCTGGAGGACATCCAGGGGCTTGAGAAGTCCCATCCAGGCGTACCGGGGCCCGCGAGGGTCGTGCTGGCCATGATGGTGTGCTGGATTCCGGCACGCTATGGATTTGAGCATGCGCAGCCGCTGGCCATGTGGCGGTGGCTGCACAGTGCGTTCGGCCCCCCGGTGGCGGCGGACGCAGGTGACACCGAGATCAACCTGGCACCGCTGGACGGAGCGCTGCGTGACGAGACGTTCGGTGTGGTGGCGCAGGCGGCACTGATCATGCTGGCGCCGGTGCTGTTCTATCTGAACAACACCGCGCAGTCGGCCGACGAACTGGCCGGGCAGCTCAGCCCGGCCGTTCTCACTCTGTGCGGGGATCGTCTCGCCCAGGGGCCTGAGCAGAGGGTGGAGGCGACCGCGCATTTGCTGACCTACCTGATGGGGCACCAACGGCGTGAGGAGGCCTGTGCGCTGGGCCACGAACTGGAGGCGTATCTGTATGCGCGCCCCGGTTCCCCCCTGGCCGGTGCCCTGGCCGTCCTGCTGGCCGGTGCGCAGCCGCCGGTCACGCACCGCGAGCCTGCCGTGATCGCTCGGTGGGCGCTGGACCGTCTGGACCTGAACCCGTACACGGCGCTGTCTTTGAAGACCATCACCGCGGTGAGGATGGACCCTGGCGAGCGGGCCGCGTATTTCCCCGGCGTTGTGTCCCAGCTGGAGGCTGTGGCCGCGCTGGTGGAGCGGGAGCAGGATGCGGCACAGCTGTCACGCGATCGGGGCACGCTGCTGTCCATGTCCGGGCCGATGCTGCACGCGCTGCTGCAGGAAGGCGATCACGATCGGCTCATGCAGTGGTTGTCCATCTGGCATGGTGTCGCGCCCGACCAGCGGCGCCGCAATCGGTGTGTGGTCCTTGCCGCCGGCGGCCGCGGCTGGTTCCGGCCTGGGACAGCGCCCGCGCGCGGGGACGATGCGCCGCTGGTGCGGCTGACTTCGGCCATGAACGCCGCTCTGGGGCGCAGCCTGGTCACGAAGGGATTGCACGATTCTGCGCTGACGACGCCTGCCACCGGGTGCAAGCATGATGCACACGCCCAGGAACTCGAAGCGGCCCTGGAGGACTATCTCGACACCGCGGACCTGGCGGACTTCGCCCGCGCGGAAAAGGCGGATGCGTTCGCCTCCCTGCTGCCGTCCCTGATACCGGTACAAGCCTTGCTGGCACGGCGGCAGGGGCCGGTCCTGCCGCTGGCCGTCAGCCTGCGCCAGCCGCTGCCGGACCGGCCCGTGAGATCGGTTCAGCTGTGGTGTGGCCAGGCCCCCTTCACGCGAGCCGAGGCCGAGGTACTGGCGACGGTGTTCTCCTACGCCGGAATCCGGTGCGATGTCGTGGGCCCTGACGAGGTGAGCCGGTCCAACTTCCTGGCCGCCTACCAGCAGGACGACTACGACGTGATCTGGGTGGCCGCACACGGCCGGCACCCGATGCTCGCCCCGGACGAGTCCTCGATCCTGCTCAGCTCGAGTGAGCAGGTGCCTCTACAGGAGTTGGCTGCCGCTGTTGTGCCGTCCACGGCCGAGCGTCGCCTGCTGGTCCTCAACACCTGCGACAGCGCGGCAGCCAACGCCCAGGGGCCGTATGACGATTTCGGCCTGGCCCGTTCCGTCACCGGCCCCGGACAGGCCGTCGTCGGGCACCTGTGGCCGGTGCCTGGGGGCGCGGCCGTCGTCTTCGGTGCACTCCTGGCCTGCGAGCTGGCCGACGGCAACGGCTTCGCTGAGGCCTTCGAAGCAGCACTGTGCGCTTTCCAGGGCTCATGGCACACCCTCGCACGCCGGTTCGAAGGCCGCGGTGTCGGAGCCGAAATTGCCGAGGCCTTGCACGACTTCCGCGATCCGACCCTCCTGGACTGGGGCAGCCCCGCCTTCCTTGAGTAGCCGCCCGCAGTGAACCAAGCCTCGGGCCGGCCCGAACGCAGAGCGCTTCGGTCAATCCGTACGAGGCTGCGCGAGCGGTAGTTGGGCATCGGCCGCCACGGTGCCGGGGATATCCGGCGCGGGCCGTGCGGCTGTACGATGAAGCAAGCCGTCCCGGTGGCGTTCCCCCGTGCCACCGGACGGCTTTTCGCACGTCAGGACGGAGGGTTCGCCCCGGTCACGTGGTGAGGAGATCTCTATGCGGGCACTTCACCTGGTCCAGGCCGGTGCTCTCCACGTCGGCGGCGGCCAAGGTCTCGTCGGCGAGCAAGCCGCGGGCCCAGCGGGCGGCCTGCTCGCGCGTGGCCAGGAGGACGGCCACCGAAGGGCGCGGACCGCGTCGCCCAGGCCGCGGTGGGCCTCGCGGATGTCTGCACCTGCCATAGCGGTCGGCCACCGTCCGGCTCTGCGGACACGGTCCCCAGGTAGGTCCCGCCGTCGTACGCCGCCCAGGTAGGACGGTCGGTGTTGGCGGGCCTGACGAACTGCACGGGCCGCTCGTCGACGTCACGGAGAACAGGTCGTCCCAAGTAGCCGAGTCCTCGACGGTCGTCACGGCAAGCTTTCGGTCAGGAGTCGTACGCCCAGGCCCTGCCGGTCTGCCGGTACTGCTCGACAGGCAGGGCTTGACGCCGGGCCGCATCCGGTTGAGGTACAGCAGCCCGTCGAGGTGGTCGACCTCATGGGCGACGAGCCGAGCCAGGCCGCGCTCGTAGACCGTGGTCACGGTGGTGCCGTCGAGCGTGGTGGTCTCTCGACGGTAATCCGCAGGGGGCGGGGGACGAGGCCGCGGACGTCGAAGAACGACAGGCACCCCTCGTACTGCTCGTCACTGGCCTCGGAGGCGGCGGTGACGCGGGGGTTGAGCAGCACGATGGCACCGGCGCCTTCTGCGGCGGGCTGGACGACGGCCGCCGCCCGGCCAACGCCGATCTGCGGGGCGGCGATGCCCATGCCCTTGGCGAAGGTGTGGACGCGGGCGATGCGCTCGCTCGAGGCGAACAGCATCTCCGCTACCTGCGGTCCCTCTATCGCCCGGGCTCCGCATCGCGATCGTCTGCGACAACTTCTCCCCGCATCTGACGACCAAGAGGTGTCAGCGGGTCGGCACCTGGGCCGTGGCGAACAATGTCGAGATCGCATACACCCCGACCAACAGCTCCTGGCTGAACCGGATCGAGGCCCAGTTCACCGCCCAGCGCTACTTCACCCTCGACGGCACCGACCACGTAGACCACAAGGAACAGGGCAGCATGATCCGCCGATACATCATCTGGCGGAACCGTCATGCCGACGACCAACGCCTCCGCACCGTCGTCGACAGGGCGAACGTTGCCTGATGCGGCACTAGCCACCACTCCCACGCCGACGCCGCCCCTACGCTTGAGCAGCGAAACGCAGCCCTTAAGTTCGGAAGGACAACAGCTACTGGTCGCTGGCCGACCATCACCGCGTCGGGAGCGCGGGCACAACGACGAAGCCGGGACCTCGGGCCGATGGGGACTGGCCACTGCGCACCTGTGCAATTGCGCCAGGGCTAGGGTGTGGCCGTGGCTGGCAGATCGCGCTGAGCTGAGAGGTGGCTGGTGGCCGCCTGCAGTGTGAGCACCATCGTGAGTCCGCCGCCGGGTGTGTCCTCGGCGTTGAGGGTGCCGCCCATGGCCTCTGCGAAGCCGCGGGCGACCGCAAGACCGAGGCCGACGCCGTTGCCGCGGGGGGTGTCGCCGTAGCGTTGGAAGGGTTCGAAGATGCGGTCCTTGGCCTCGTCGGGGACGCCCGGGCCGCGATCCACCACCCGGACCTCTACTCGGTCCGCGATGGCGCTCGCGGACACCAGGACCGGCTCGTCCGGCGGGCTGTACTTGACCGCGTTCTCTACGACGTTGGCGACGGCTCGCTCCAGCAGGCCCTTGTCGGTGGCCACCATGGGCAGGGTCTCGGGAATTTCCAGGACGACGGCCGAGTCGGGGTCTGGTATGCCGCCCAGTGCCATGGGGACCACCTCGTCGAGGTCAATCTCCCGGATCAGCGGAGCGACGGTGCCCGTCTGGAGGCGGGACATGTCCAGCAGGTTGCCCACTAGGTGGTCGAGGCGGTCGGCGCCTTCCTCGATCGCCTCGAGGAGATCCGCTTGGTCCTCTTCGGACCATTCCACGTCGTCCGAGCGCAGCGATGTGACCGATGCCTTGATGCCGGCCAGCGGGGTGCGCAGGTCGTGGCTGACGGCGGAAAGCAGGGCGGTGCGCATGCGGTTGCCTTCGGCCAGCATCTTGGCCTGGGCGGCCTCCGACTGCAGCCGCTGGCGGTCGAGGACTACGGCGGCTTGGGCGGCGAAGGCGGCCAGCACGCGGCGGTCCTCGGCGGGCAGCACGCGTCCGGTCAGCGCGAGCGCCATGTGGTCGCCGACCGGTACGTCCACGTCTGCGTCCTCGGGGCGCTCGACGATCTGGCTCGGGCCGACGCTGCCGGCGCAGGTCCAGGGCGCCACCTCGCTCTGGCGTTCCAGCAGGGCCACCGACTCCATGCTGAAGGTCTCCCGGACCCGTTCCAACAGGGCTCCCAGGCTGGTCTCGCCGCGCAGCACGCTGCCGGCGAGGAAGGAGAGGATCTCGGCTTCGGCGCGTAGCCGGGCCGCCTGTTGCGTGCGGCGGGCCGCGAGGTCCACCACGGACGCCACGGAGACCGCCACGGCGAAGAAGACCGCGATGGCGACCATGTTCTTGGGGTCGGCGATCGTGATGCGGTGCAGTGGCGGGGTGAAGAACCAGTTGAGCAGCAGCGAGCCGAATGCCGCCGAGACCAGTGCCGGGAGCAGCCCGCCGAGCAGGGCGGCGGCCACCGTGAACGTCAGGAACAGCAGCATGTCGTTGGCGAGGCCGAGGTGGGGGGTGGCACTGGTCAGCAGCAGGGTCAGCAGCGCCGGGCCGCCGACTCCCGTCAGCCAGCCCCACAGGAGCCGGGCCCGGCCGAGCCGCGCGCCGCGGGCGACCGGCAGTCCGCGGCCCTTGCCCGCCTCGTCGTGGGTGATCAGGTGGACGTCCAGGTCGGGGCCCGAGTCGCGGGCCACCGTCGCGCCGACGCCCGGCCCGAAGATGTACTGCCATCCCTTGCGGCGGGACACCCCGAGGACTATCTGGGTGGCGTTGGCTCCGCGCGCGAAGTCCAGCAGCGCCGCCGGGATGTCGTCGCCGACGACGTGGTGGAAGGTGCCGCCCAGGTCTTCGACCAGGGTGCGCTGGACGGCGAGTTCCTTGGGCGATGCGGAGGTCAGTCCGTCGCTGCGGGCGATGTAGACGGCCATCACCTCGCCACCCGCCCCCTTCTCCGCGAGCCGCACGGCCCGGCGGATCAGGGTGCGGCCCTCCGGGCCGCCGGTCAGGCCGACGACGATCCGCTCGCGCGAGCCCCAGATCTTCGACACCTGGTGCTCGCTGCGGTACGCCTGGAGGTATTCGTCGACGCGGTCGGCGACCCAGAGCAGGGCGAGCTCGCGCAGGGCGGTGAGGTTGCCGGGGCGGAAGTAGTTGGACAGGGCTGCATCGACCTTGTCGGGCTTGTAGATGTTGCCGTGCGCCATCCGCCGTCTCAGGGCGGGAGGGGACATGTCGACCAGTTCGACCTGGTCGGCGCGGCGTACCACCTCGTCGGGGACGGTCTCCTGTTGCCGGATGCCGGTGATGGATTCGACGACGTCGCCGAGGGACTCCAGGTGCTGGATGTTGACGGTCGAGATGACGTCGATGCCGGCGGCCAGCAGTTCCTCGACGTCCTGCCAGCGCTTGGTGTTGCGGGAGCCGGGGATGTTGGTGTGGGCGAGTTCGTCCACCAGGGCCACCTGGGGGCGGCGGGCGAGGACGGCGTTCACGTCCATCTCGGTGAAGACGCTGCCCCGGTACTCGAGCTCTTTGCGGGGTATCTGTTCCAGGCCGTGCAGCATCACCTCGGTGCGTGGCCGGTCGTGGTGCTCGACGAAGGCGACCACGCAGTCGGTGCCCCGCTCGGTGCGGCGGTGGGCCTCGGACAGCATGGCGTAGGTCTTGCCGACGCCCGGTGCCGCGCCGAGGTAGATCCGAAGCTTGCCGCGTGCCATATTCACCCTTCGCGCGTCATTCTTCGAAGCGGTAGCCCATCCCCGGCTCGGTGACGAGATAGCGGGGGTGGGAGGGGTCCGCTTCCAGTTTGCGTCTCAGCTGGGCCATGTAGACCCGCAGGTAGTTGGTCTTGTTGCTCTGGGAGGTGCCCCACACCTCTTGCAGGAGCTGCTTTTGGGTGACGAGGCGGCCGGGGTGGGTCACCAGGATTTCCAGCAGATGCCACTCGGTGGGGGTGAGGCGGACGTCGCGGCCGGCCCGGACGGCCTTCTTCGCCAGCAGATCGATGCTGAACTCATCGGTCTCGACCAGCGTCCTCTCCGGAGCGAGCGGTAGGTCCTCGGTACGGCGTACCGCGGCCCTCAGCCGGGCTAGGAGTTCGTCCATGCTGAACGGCTTGGTGATGTAGTCGTCGGCGCCCGCGTCGAGCGCGGCGACCTTCTCGTCGGAGGCCCTGCGGGCGGACAGCACCAGGATCGGCACCCGTGTCCAGCCTCGTAGCGCCTTGATGACGTCCACGCCGTCCATGTCGGGCAGCCCGAGGTCGAGTATCACCACGTCCGGCTGGCGCGCGGCGGCGAGCCGCAGCGCGGTGGCGCCGTCGGGCGCTGCGTCCACTCCGTACTGCCTGGCCTGCATGTTGATCACTAGGGCTCGTACGAGTTGTGGATCGTCCTCCACCACCAGCACCCGGGTCATCGGCGTGCGGCCTTCCTGTCATCGGTGGGGTCGGGGGATTCGGTACGGCGGCGGGAGCCGACGGGGTCGCAGAATCCCGGTTCGCCGGCCCCTCGCCGTCCTGCCTGTTAACGCCATCAGCTCTTCGCCGCGAGTTTCTTAAGGGTGATGTTGAGTTCGAGGACGTTGACCCGGGGCTCGCCCATGAAGCCGAGCGCCCGGCCCGTGGTGTGGTCCTCGACCAGCTTCTGGACCTGGGCGACGGTCAGCCCGTTGTTCTCGGCGACCCGCTTGACCTGGATGTCGGCGTAGTCCGTGGAGATGTCCGGGTCGATCGCGGAGGCGGAGCCGGTGACCGCGTCCTTGGGTACTTTGAACTCAGGTACGCCGTTGAACTCGGCCACCTGCTTCTTGGCCGCCTTAACCGCTTTGACCAGCCGCAGGTCGCTGGCGCCGAGCTGGCTGGAGCCTGTGGCCAGGGGGTCGTAGCCGCTGTTGGAGGGGCGGCCCTGGAACCACTTGGGGTCCGGCTTGTCGGTGCCCTTGATGTTCCAGCTCTGGCCGATCAGCTTGGAGCCGACCTCTTTGCCGTCGACCTTCACCATCGAGCCGTTGGCCTTGTCGTGGAAGACGGCCTGTCCGATGCCGGTGACCACCAGCGGGTAGATGATGCCGGTCACGACGGTCAGGACGAGCAGCATGCGCAGCGCCGCCCAGGCCATGCGCCCGGTGTTGACTACGGAGTTGTTCATGCTGATCAGCCGATTCCGGGGATGAGGGAGATGAGCAGGTCGATGATCTTGATGCCTATGAAGGGGGCGATCAGCCCGCCGAGGCCGTAGACGGCCAGGTTGCGGCGGAGCATCTTGTCCGCGCTCACCGGCCGGTACTGCACGCCCCGCAGAGCCAGCGGCACCAGCGCGATGATGATCAGCGCGTTGAAGATGACCGCGGACAGGATCGCGGAGTCGGGCGAGGACAGACCCATGATGTTCAGTTTGTTCAGGCCCGGGTAGACCGCGGCGAACAGCGCGGGGATGATCGCGAAGTACTTCGCGACGTCGTTGGCGATGGAGAACGTCGTCAGCGCGCCCCTCGTGATCAGCAGCTGCTTGCCGATCTCGACGATCTCGATCAGCTTCGTCGGGTTCGAGTCCAGGTCCACCATGTTCCCGGCCTCCTTGGCGGCCGAGGTTCCGGTGTTCATGGCGACGCCCACGTCCGCCTGTGCGAGGGCCGGGGCGTCGTTCGTACCGTCGCCGGTCATCGCGACGAGTTTGCCGCCCGCCTGCTCCCGCTTGATGAGCGCCATCTTGTCCTCGGGCGTGGCCTCGGCGAGGAAGTCGTCCACGCCGGCCTCGTCGGCGATCGCCTTCGCGGTCAGCGGGTTGTCGCCCGTGATCATTACGGTCTTGATGCCCATGCGGCGCAGCTCGTCGAACCGCTCGCGCATGCCGTCCTTGACGACGTCCTTGAGGTGGATGACCCCCAGCACTCGCGCGCCGCCATCGTCCTCGACGGCGACCAGCAATGGTGTACCGCCCGCCTCGGAAATCCGGTTGGCGATCATGTCCGCGTCCTCGGCCACTGTGCCGCCCTGCTCCTGCACCCAGGCGATGACGGAACCGGCAGCGCCCTTGCGGATCTTCTTGCCGTCCACGTCCACGCCCGACATGCGGGTCTGGGCGGTGAAGGCGATCCACTCGGCGTGCGCCAGCTCGCCCTGGTGCCGCTCGCGCAGCCCGTACTTCTCCTTGGCGAGTACGACGATGGAGCGGCCCTCGGGCGTCTCGTCGGCCAGCGAGGACAGCTGGGCGGCGTCGGCCACCTGAGCCTCGGTGGTGCCCCGGACCGGCACGAATTCGGCGGCCTGCCGGTTGCCGAGCGTGATGGTGCCCGTCTTGTCGAGCAGCAGAGTCGACACGTCACCGGCGGCCTCGACCGCACGGCCCGACATGGCCAGCACGTTGCGCTGAACCAGTCGGTCCATGCCCGCGATGCCGATCGCAGACAGCAGCGCGCCGATCGTGGTCGGGATCAGGCAGACCAGCAGCGCCACCAGCACGACCAGCGTCAGGTGCGTGCCCGCGTAGTCCGCGAACGGCGGCAGCGTGGCCACCGCGAGCAGGAACACGATCGTCAGCGAGGCGAGCAGGATGTTCAGCGCGATCTCGTTCGGCGTCTTCTGCCGTGCCGCGCCCTCGACGAGGTTGATCATCCGGTCGATGAAGGTCTCGCCCGGCTTCGTCGTGATCTTGATGACGATCCGGTCGGACAGCACCTTCGTACCGCCGGTCACCGCCGAGCGGTCGCCGCCCGACTCACGGATGACCGGAGCCGACTCACCGGTGATGGCCGACTCGTCGACCGAGGCAACGCCCTCCACTACGTCACCGTCGCCGGGGATGATGTCGCCCGCCTCGCACACGACCAGGTCACCGATGCTCAGATCGGTACCCGGGACCCGCTCCTCGCTCGTGCCGTCCTTGGCCAGCCTGCGGGCGACGGTGTCCGTCTTGGCCTTGCGTAGCGTGTCGGCCTGCGCCTTGCCGCGGCCCTCGGCGACCGCCTCCGCCAGGTTGGCGAAGATCACGGTCAGCCACAGCCAGGTGCTGATCGCCCAGCCGAACCAGTCGCCCGGGTCCTTGAAGGAGAAGATCGTCGTCAGGACCGAGCCGACCAGGACGACGAACATCACGGGTGACTTGATCATCACCCGGGGGGCGAGCTTGCGGAAGGCGTCCGGCAGCGACTTGACCAGCTGCTTGGGGTCGAAGAGGCCCCCGCCGACCCGCTCGGCGGGCTTGTGTCCGGTCGGTGCGTCCTGATGGGGCGCGAGGGTCGGAGTGCCTGTGGACATGGGGTCCTGCTTCTTTACGTCGGTTTTCTGCGTGTTGGTGGTCATGCCGCCAGCCCCTCCGCCAGCGGGCCCAGCGCCAGGGCCGGGAAGAACGTCAGGCCGGTGATGATCAGGATCGCCCCGACCAGCAGACCGGTGAACAAAGGCTTCTCCGTGCGGAGGGTGCCCGCGGTCGCCGGAATGGGCTTCTGCTCGGCCAGCGAGCCAGCTAGCGCCAGCACGAACACCATCGGCAGGAACCGGCCCAGCGCCATGCACAGGCCGAGCATCGTGTTGTGGTACTCGGTGTTCGCGGCGAAGCCAGCGAAGGCGGAGCCGTTGTTGTTGCTGGCCGAGGTGTAGGCGTACAGCACCTCGGAGAAGCCGTGCGCCCCGATGTTCGTCATCGACGACTCGCCCTTGCCCAACGCCATCGCCAGCGCTGTGCCGATCAGCACCAGCGCCGGGGTCACCAGGATGTAGCAGGCGGCCAGCTTGATCTCACGGGTGCCGATCTTCTTGCCCAGGTACTCGGGCGTACGGCCGACCATCAGACCGGCGATGAACACCGCGATGACCGCCATGATCAGCATGCCGTACAGGCCGGAGCCGGTACCGCCGGGTGCGATCTCGCCGAGCATCATGCCCAGCAGCAGTACGCCGCCGGACAGGCCGCTGAAGGAGTCGTGGAAGGAGTTGACCGACCCGGTTGAGGTCATGGTCGTGGAGACCGCGAACAGCGAGGACGGGCCCTCGCCGAAGCGCTGCTCCTTGCCCTCCATCGCGCCGCCCGCGATCTGCGAGGCGGTGCCCGGGTGGGCGTACTCGATCCAGGTCACGGCGACCACGCCGGCGAACCAGATGATGCCCATCGCGGCCAGGATCGCGTAGCCCTGCTTGACGTTGCCGACCATCGTGCCGAAGGTGCGCGGCAGCGAGAACGGGATCACCAGCAGCAGGAAGATCTCCAGCAGGTTGGTGAAGCCGTTGGGGTTTTCGAAGGGGTGGGCGGAGTTGGCGTTGAAGAAGCCGCCGCCGTTGGTGCCCAGGTCCTTGATGGCTTCCTGGGACGCCACGGCACCCGGGCTGATGGCCTGCTTGTCGCCGGTGAGCGTAGTGATCGTGTGGATGTCACCGAAGTTCTGGATGGCGCCCGCCGCGATCAGCACGACCGCCGCTACGACGGAGATCGGCAGCAGGATGCGGACGATGCAGCGCACCAGGTCCGCCCAGAAGTTGCCCAGGTCTCCGGTGCGGGAGCGAGCGAAGCCGCGCACCAGCGCGATGGCCAAGGCAATGCCCACGGCCGCGGAGACGAAGTTCTGCACGGCCAGGCCCATCGTCTGGGTGACGTGGCTCATCGCCGCCTCACCCGAGTACGACTGCCAGTTGGTGTTCGACACGAACGACACGGCGGTGTTGAACGCCTGGTCCGGTGTGATCGCCTTGAAACCAAGCGACAGCGGCAGCTTGTCCTGTGCGCGCTGCAGCACGTACAGGAACAGCACGCTCACCGCAGAGAAGAACAGCACGCCCCGCAGGTACGCCGGCCAGCGCATCTCCGCGTCCGGGTTCGCGCCGACCGAGCGGTAGATCCACCGCTCCACGCGCAGGTGCTTCTTGGACTGGAAGACGGCGGCCATGTAGTCGCCGAAGGGACGGTGCACCAAGGTGAGCGCGCCGATCAGCGCGATCACCGTCAGCACGTCAGCAAGGACGGGGCTCATGTCTGGGCTTAGAACCTCTCCGGGAAGATCAGGGCGAGGACGAGATATCCCAGCAGAGCGACGGCCACGACCAGTCCGACGACGTTCTCGGCGGTCACAGCTTCGTCACCCCCTTGGCGACGAGAGCCACCAGCGCGAACACCGCGACCGTGGCGACGACGAAGGCCACGTCGGCCATCGTGAACTCCTGGATGAGATTCGAAGCGAGTGGATCGGACCAGAACAGGAAACCGGCAGCTCCGGCGGGATTCGATCCCCCTTAACGGCTCTCATACGGCCACCCCGGCAGCCTTGACGGATCTCATACGCGTCGCCGCGTGCCCCACTCAAGCGATTACGGTCGGGCGCGGACACGGCCACCTCCACGGCACCGGCCTTGCGGGTAGGTGCGGCCCGGGGCGCAAGACGTGCTGGACCATCGCCTAGTGGCGGGGAGAGGGCCCCGGACAGCATTCAGCACTGCTCGGCCGGGCCGACTGCGCCCGGTACGGGACAACGTGCGCTGTGAAGGGGTTGATCGGGCGCGGGTCAGACTGCTGATGCCATGCGCGCCGTGCCAGGGGTGAGCGTCGGCCGCCGCAGCGCTCTGGAAGGCGTGGTGGACACACCGCACTGGCGGCCCAGCGCAGAGGCAAGGCTCTTCCGGCACCTCGTCGGCTGCTCCCCGCTCAAGGCGCGCCGGCGGGCGGCCGGCCAACGGCTCAGGGCCGGTAGATCATTTCGATCAGGAACGCGCCGATCAGGACCCACGCCGCGATCCCGAGTACCCACAGCGTCCCGGTGAAGATTCCGGTGGCGAACAGCATTGCGGCGGCCAGCAGGAGAGCGTAGAACGTGCGCTTCATGCCCTGATCGATGCCGGGTCCGTTCACGCCGCCCCTTCGTAGGCTGAATCCGAGCTCGGGCTCTGCGGCGCCCGATGGCACCCCGTGGTCCACTGCACGGCGACCGTGTGGTCGCGGTCCTCAATGAGTGGCTGTGATCAGCACGCCCACGGCAGACCCAGGCCCTGGCAGCCATCCCTTTCCCGAGCACACCTCCACTGCTTCCATAACACCGTGACCAGGGCTGTCCCTGGCGTTATGACCGGACTTCTTAACGCACTTCATACGGCGAGAACACCGCGGATCACTCAGGTACCGTTCGGCTGCTCCGGGCGCTCTGTCCGAACACGTCAGCCATGAGACGGCCCGCCGGGTCTTCACGGCCTCCGGGTCGCGGGGACCAGTCCGGCAGCCCCACTCCCGTCTGCCCGGGCCGGAAGACGCATCGCGGGCTTCAGCTGAGTTCGGCGAAGGTCTCCACTGCGTGGATCTTGCCGGTGACGACGATGACGTCGCCCTTTTGGACGATGGTGTCGGCGGTGGCGTACGTGAAGCCCTCGCCGGGGCGTTTGATGCCGACGACCGTGATGCCGTACTTGCTGCGGACCTGGCTCTGGGCGAGCGGGACGCCGGTGGCGATGTCCGGGGCGACAGTCTTGACGAGGGCGTAGTCGTCGTCGAACTCGATGAAGTCGAGCATGCGGCCGGTGACGAGGTGGGCGACGCGTTCGCCCATTTCGTGCTCGGGCAGGACGACGTGGTGGACGCCGAGGCGTTCGAGGATCTGGCCGTGCTGGCGGCTGATGGCCTTGGCCCAGATGTTGGGCACCTTGGCCTCCAGCAGGTTGGAGCTGACCAGGATGCTGGCCTCGATGTCGGTGCCGATACCGACGACGGCGCTGGTGAACTCGTGGACCCCGAGCTGGTGCAGCACCTCGGGGTCGGTGCAGTCGGCGACCGCCGAGTGGGTCAGGCCGTCGCTGTACTTCTGGACCAGGCGGGCGTCGGTGTCGATGCCCAGGACGTCCCAGCCACGACTCATCAGCTCGTTGGCCAGCGAGCTGCCGAAGCGGCCCAGGCCGATGACCGCGACCCGCTGGTCGCCTGTGTGCTGGGCGTGCTGGGCGGCCAGGCGCTTGCGGCGGCGCTGGCGCAGGGAGTGCAGGTAGTTAACCAATGACGGGTCGCTCCTCGGGCAGTTCGTAGCGGCGGGCGCGCTCGCGCAGGGCCAGCGCCGAGACCAGGGTGACCGGGCCGAGGCGCCCGATGAACATCAGCAGGACGAGGATCAGCTGCCCGGCGTCGGGGAAGTCGGCGGTGATGCCGGTGGACAGGCCGACGGTGGCGAAGGCGGAGACGACCTCGAAGAGGACCCCCGCGAACGGCAGGGAGGTCATGCTCAGCAGGGCGAGTGTGGCGGTCATGACCAGTCCGACGCCGAGCAGCGCCACGGTCAGCGCCTGGCGCAGCACGTGCGGGGCGAGCCTGCGGCCCAGCACGGCGGAGTTGGGCTCGCCTCGCACCTCGGCGATGATCGCGACGGCCAGCACCGCGAACGTGGTGACCTTGATGCCGCCTGCGGTGCCCGCGCTGCCGCCGCCCACGAACATGAGCATGCAGCTCAGCAGGAGCGTGGAGGCGTGCATCGCCCCGATGTCGAGGGAGTTGAAGCCCGCGGTCCGGGTCATCGTGGAGTGGAAGAACCCGTTCAGAAGCTTCTCGGGCCAGTCGAGGGGGCCCAGGGTGCGGGCGTTGGTCCACTCCAGCAGGCAGGTCAGCAACGTGCCGACGGCGAGCAGGCAGGTGGTGGTGATCAGAGTCAGCTTCGTGTGCAGGGTCCAGTTGCGGCGGCCGGTGGTGCGGCGGCGGTGCCGGTGGCGCAGCAGCTCCAGCAGGACGGGGAAGCCGATGCCGCCGAGGATCACGGCCGCGGCGATGGGCAGGGTGACCCACGGGTCCTGGGCGTAGCGGGTGAGGCTGTCGGCGTGCAGCCCGAAGCCGGCGTTGTTGAACGCCGACACGGCGTGGAAGTAGCCGAGGTAGGCGGCGTCGCCGACGGAGTGGTCGTAGCCGAAGCGGAACCGCAGGGCGAGGACGGCTCCGACCGCGAGTTCCACGGCCAGGGTGGTGCCGGCCACGCCGAGCAGCACCCGGCGGACGTCTCCGATGCCCAGGCTCTTGGTCTCCGCCTGCGCGGTGAGCTGCAGCCGCAGACGCAGCTTCCCGGAGACCAGCAGGGCGAGTAGGGAGGCCATCGTCATGATGCCGAAGCCGCCGACCTGGATCAGCGTGAGGATCACTCCCTCGCCGAAGCCGCTCCAGTACGTGCCGGTGTCCACGACCGCCAGACCCGTCACGCACACGGCCGAGGTGGACGTGAACAGCGCGGTCACCAGCCCGGTGGCCGTTCCGTCCTCGGCGGCGACCGGCAGCGCGAGCAGCGCCGCCCCGAGCGCGGTCACGGCGGCGAAGGCCATCACGACCGTGCGGGCCGGGTGCGCGGTGAACAGCGAATGACGCGCCTGCGCGGTACGTCCTGCCACCGGCCGCCTTCCCGTGTACGTCGGTCGATTCCGTCAAGGATTGGTACGGACTTCGTTCGGAGCCCGTCAAACCCGGACGGCCGTCACCCTACCCCGCCATGCCCCACAGCGACCGTCCGGCCGAAGCGGGGCCGGACGGTCGTACCCGGGAGCCGTACGTCAGACGCTGACGTCGCGGACGCCCGAAACTCAGGGCTCCCAAGGCGACGGGGACGGCCGCCGTCATGGCGAGGATGCCCGCGTCGGTCCACTGGAAGCCGTTCCCCAGCGGCTGGCCACCGATGTAGTGGTGGAAAGGCGCGCTCGACGGCGACACCATCCTGTGGGCCGGGCACGCGGGAAACCGCCGACGTGGTGCTGCTCGCGACCGGATACCTGCCCAGCCTCGGCTACCTCGCGCCCCTCGGCGCCCTCAGCCCGGACGGCATGCCCCTGCACAGCGGCGGGATCTCCACCACCCGCCCCGGCCTGGACTACCTCGGCCTTGAGTTCCAGCGGTCCTTCGCCTCCCACACACTGCGCGGCGAGGCCCGTGACGCGGCCTACGTCATCCCGCGCTCGCCGCCCACGTCCGCAAATTCGACGAAGGTGCTGCCGCTGCTTGAGCCCGACGACGACCAGGGTGTGGCGCCGTGCTGCCCGCCGTTGACCGAGCGCCCGATGACTGCGGAGAAGGGGCCGGTCGCCGAACGGGCCGCGCGGATGTTCAAGGCGCTGGGCGATCCCGTGCGCCTAGGCACGCTATGCGGCGACGCGGCACAGAATGCCGACGGGCCGGTACCCAACCGGTGAGGTGGGTACCGCTCCGTCGGCCGTTTTCGGTCACTGGCTGGCGGCAAGTTCCCCGCTGAGCTTGCCGTGGAGGTGGGCGCTCGGTGCGTTGAGGCCGGTGATCTCGACATTCTTGCCGCGCTGGGCGTACTTGGTCTCGATGGCGTCGAGGGCGGCGACCGAGGAGGCGTCCCAGATGTGCGCGGCGGACAGGTCGATGACGACCCTCGATGGGTCGCCGGCGTAGTCGAACTGGCGAACGAGGTCGTTGGAAGAGGCGAAGAACAGCTCGCCGGTGACCCGGTAGACGACCGTGCGGCCGTCGGGGTCGATGACGGCGGTGACCTCGGCGAGGTGGGCGACGCGCTTGGCGAAGATCACCATGGCGGTGATGGAGCCGACGACGACGCCGGTGGCCAGGTTGTGGGTGGCGACCACGGCCACGACGGTGATCACCATGACCGCGATCTCCCCGGCCGGCATCCGCCGAAGTGTCTTCGGGGCGATGGAGTGCCAGTCGAAGGTTGCGAACGACACCATGATCATGACGGCGACGAGAGCGGCCATGGGGATGTCGGAGACGACCGGCCCGAAGACAATGCACAGCAGCATCAGGAACGCGCCCGCCAGGAAGGTGGACAGGCGGGTGCGGGCGCCGGAGACCTTCACGTTGATCATCGTCTGGCCGATCATGGCGCAGCCGCCCATGCCGCCGAAGAAGCCGGTGACGATGTTGGCAATGCCCTGGCCGATGGACTCGCGGGTCTTGTTCGAGTAGGTGTCGGTGATGTCGTCGACCAGCTTCGCGGTCATCAGCGACTCCATCAGACCGACCAACGCCATCGCGAACGCGTACGGGGCAATCGTGGTCAGCGTCTCCAGGGTGAAGGGCACGTCCGGCAGACCCGGCACTGGCAAGGAGAACGGCAGGGCGCCCTTGTCGCCGACGGTCGGCACGGCGACGGCCGCACCGACGGTGATCACCGTGAGGATGACGATGGAGACCAGCGGGGCGGGGATCACGCGGGTGAGCTTCGGGAAGAACACCATGAGCGCGAGGCCGCCGATGATCAGCGGGTAGACCGGCCACGGCACGTCGGTCATCTCGGGGACCTGGGCCATGAAGATCAGGATGGCGAGGGAGTTGACGAAGCCGACCATCACCGAGCGGGGGATGAACTGCATCAGCTTCGCCACTCCCAGCGCTCCGAGGCTCACCTGGAAGGCGCCGGCGAGGATGACGGCGGCGATCAGGTAGCCCAGGCCGTGCTCACGGTTGAGCGGGGCGATGACCAGGGCGATGGCTCCGGTGGCGGCGGAGATCATCGCCCGGCGTCCGCCGACGAGCGAGACAACGACGGCCATCGTGAAGGAGGCGAACAGGCCGACCGCGGGGTCGACGCCGGCGATGATCGAGAACGAGATCGCCTCGGGGATCAGCGCAAGGGCGACCACCAGGCCGGCCAGGACCTCAGTGCGCCAGACCTTCGGATCACGCAGCCAGTCGGGCTTCAGGCCGCGCAGCACAGCGGCCGGGGACGCAGTGGTTGCAGGAGAGGACAAGAGAACAGGAACCTGTCGTGCTCGGGCACACCCTCTTCGGCAGGCTGGGGCGTGCGGGAGGACGCGGAGGGGCCGGGCGGCGCCCCGCGGACGGCACCGCGCGCGGACGGAGCCGGAAAGGAAGGGGATCCGAGCGCGGGCCTGCACGCGGTGCGGCCTGGCTCAGATCCAAGGGCGAAGCGTCACGGCGGGCAGGCGGCGGCGCCGGGCATCATGGGCTCGCGCACGCGTCTCTCCTGCAAGAATCGGAGCTTCGCCGGGGGCACCATCGGCCCCGACACGGCAATAGCAGGGCAGCCGCACGCCGCCCTCGCCACCAGCAACTCTACCCTAACGTTAGAGTAGAGATCGGCGGCGCCCACCCGGGCCATGACCGTCAGCGACGAGTAGAGCCGAAGGACCACGGGCGTGGACGGCAAGCACATGCAGATCGGCGAGGTCGCCGCGCGTACGGAACTGTCCCTGCGCACCATCCGGCACTACGAGGAGACCGGGCTGGTCGTCCCCTCTGCCCGTTCCCAAGGCGGCTTCCGCCTCTACACCGAACGGGACGTCGAGCGGCTGATGGTGATCCGCCGGATGAAGCCGCTCGGCTTCACGCTGGATCAGATGCGGAACCTGCTGAACGCCACCGACCGCCTCGACGGTGACCAGGTGCCGCCGGATGAGCGCGAGGCCCTGCTGGAGCGTGTCCGTGGATACGAGCAGGGCGCTGCCGAGCAGATCGCCAAGCTGCGCGTCCAGCTATCGCGGGCCGAGGAGTTCGCGCGGACGCTGCGCGAGCGGGTGGAGCGGAACCAGAGCACCACCGTCTCGTAAGGGGGCTGCCTGACTCACTCCTTCTCGGTCGTCTCGGGCCAGCCACCGGTCAGAGCGCTGCGAAGGTCTGCGACGGCCGGGGCGCCGTCGGTGGTGCCGTCGGCGTGGCGGTAGAGCCGGCAGGACAGGCTCGGTACGGCGCCGTCGTGGGCGAACGGATCGATGCCGTCCAGGAGGACGGTGGGCGAACCTGTCATCCGCTGCAGGGTGGCCGCGTCCGAATCGTTCACCGTAATCCATTCCACCGGCGCCGTCCGGCCTTCGAGCGCCTGAGCAATCCGTTCGCGCACGAGCGGGGCGTTCGGGCAGTCGGGCACGGTCAGCACCGTGATGCGTGGCGTCGTCTCCGGCTCTTTCATGACGGATCCCTTCCCCATGGTTCTTTCGTCTGTGTTCTGGACGGTAGATCTTCCAGTGCACTGGAAGGTCAAGGTCTAGCCTGGAGGTATGCGCATCGGCGACCTCGCCGCCGTCAGCGGGGTGACGGCGAAGACCCTCGCTTCTACGAGCAGGCCGGGCTGCTGCCCGCCGCGCCGCGTACTGCGGGCGGCTACCGTGACTTCCCAGAGCAGACTGTGAACCGGCTGGCGTTCATCCGCGAGGCCCAGGGCGCGGGGCTGAGCCTGGCCGAGATCCGTTCCGTGCTCGCTCTGCGCGACGCCGACGCGTCCCCCTGCGCCCACGTCACCGCGCTCGTCGACCGGCACCTTGAGGACATCGACCGGCGCCTGGCCGAGCTCCAGTCCACGAAGGCGGTCCTACGGACTCTTACGGAGCGGGCCGCTGCGACCGATCCGGCCGACCCACAGCTCCTCCTCGGTCGTCTCGGTCCCCATGAAGGCGGAGTCGAGTGGAATGACGTCACCTCCTCCAGCCTCGACCAGACGGGTGTCAGCGTCGATGACGACCTGGTGGTTGGTGGAGTACCAGTAGTTATTGGATTGCTCGGCGATGCTGTAGTCGCGGGTAGGAACCAGGGTGCCGTCCGCGATGAGTAATGTGACCTTGCGGAACCGCTGCCGCTGATTGAGCCGCGAGCAATGGGCCGGTGCGGGCGACGATCCGGTTAGTACTCCAGCAGTACTTCGCGTCTTGACCTGCGCGGTTGTCGAGCGGTGGGAGTGTAGCGGGCACCGCCCGGTCAGGGGCGGCTTCTGACCGGGCACCCCTCGAAGGAGTGTCCCCGACGGCAAGCGGTGTCTCGTGGCCGGGAAGCCTCCCGTCGTGATCGCAACCGAACAGGCAGCCGAGACCTGGGACCACGACCTGGACGACCTTTTCACCGACATCGGACACCGCTTCGGCCGAGTCGAGCCCCGCCGCCGCATGCGAGCCTATGTACGCGAACTGCTGGCGCCGGTGGCCCGAAAAACAGCTGGCAGCTGGCCGAGCACGCAGGCCACGCCACCCCGGACGGCCTGCAGCCCCTGCTCTCCCGCGCCCGCTGGAACCCTGACGACATCCGCGACGACCTGCAGGCTTTCATCGCCAAGAGCATCGGCCGCCCCGACGGGGTACTGATCGTGGACGACACCGGGTTCATCAAGAAAGGCACCACCTCGGCCGGTGTTCAACGCCAGTACTCCGGCACCGCCGGCCGCACCGAGAACTGCCAGATAGGCGTGTTCGCCGCCTACGCCAGCTCCGCCGGCCGCGCATTGGTCGACCGGGAGCTGTACCTGCCCAAGTCCTGGACCACCGATCGCGACCGCTGCCGCGCCGCGAAAATCCCCGACGAACGCGAGTTCGCAACCAAGGGCGCCCTGGCCAAGGCGATCGTGCTGCGCGCACTGGCCTCGCCATTACCGATCGCCTGGGTCACCGCGGACTCCGCCTACGGTCAGGAATGCCGCTTCCGCCGCATGCTGGAGAACGCCGGTGTCGGCTACGTCGTGGCTGTGCCGAAGTCCCAGTTCACCGTGGGATGCCCGCGCATCGATCACCTCCACGACCCAGCGGTAGGTTCCCAGTCCTGCGCCGTGCCGGGTTCCGCGGCGGGCGATCGCGGGCACGATGAGCAGGACCTCATGCAGTCTCTGCCACACGCCGGCCTCGTTCCAGTCCCGCAGCCGCCGCCAGCACGTCATGCCCGAGCCGAAACCGAGATCCTGCGGCAGGTACTCCCCCTGAATCCCGGTGTGCAGCACGTACAAGATCCCGCACAGCACATCCCGGTCAGGCACCAGCTTGCGGCCGGGATACCGGAACCTGCGTTCACGCTGCGGCAGCAACGGCTCAGGCGAGCCCAATTGAAGGGAACGTGGAACAGGCGACCGATCAGCGTCTTACCCGGGCCAGCGTCCACCGCTGATCCGCCCAGCCGTGAACCAGCGGACCGCACTCCAAATCCCGCTCAAGCCCGGCCACTTGCCCGTGGCTCAGCCTCGGCCGTCCCGGAGAACCCTTCGAACGGCCCCCGGTCTGACCGCCCTCCCGCCACTGCCGACGCCAGCGTTCTACCGACCGCTCACTCACCCCAGGCGCCCGATGTGGCGGATCTTCCAGTTCGTCCGCAGCCGATGCCCCCTTTTGCGGGCACCGGCGGCGATTGGTGTGTGCGCGGTTGATGGTGGAGTCGACCGACACCGTCCACTCCACCGCGCCGACCGCGTCATCGTGGACCTGGACGTGCTCGAGCAGCCTCGCCCAGGACCCGTCCCGCTCCCAGCGGGCGAAGCGTTCGTAGACCGTCTGCCACGGGCCATTAGCGCTCGGGCCAGGTCCCGCCAGGGCCGCCCGCGACCATCCACACCCGGCAACAGCGGAGCTATCCGCTCCCACTGCTGCATCCATCAACTTCCCCCTGACCAAACACAAGATCAATCATCAGACACGGCTTAGGAGATGCGAAGCTTCGCGCACGGTTCTGCAAGAGACGCGAGCGGCGGGTGAGGGCGACCGGGTCGCCGCCTTGATCGACAGGTGCCTGGTGTCAGTTCCACACCGCCACGCCCACTGCGGCGCCCCGGTGCAGATCGAGTGGCTTTGGCGGTCCGGATCTTTGGTCGGCCACAGAGGCGGCCGGGTACGGCTCGCTGCCCGCATCCATGCCCTCGCCGACAACGCGGGCGGGTTCTTCGCGACCCGCGCAAGGAGACGACAGCCTTCCACCGATGCGAACGCTGATATGAGGCGGCGCAGGGCCGGCGGGACGTGTGGGCGGCGCCCGAGAAGTGATGGGAGCGAATGCTCCCCCGAAAGGGGCAGGCGTGGGGTGAGTGATCCTCACCGGTGGAACATTCGCTCCGATCACCCTCCGGACAGCCACGGTGAGGAGCGAGGAATGAACACGTCCGTCTCTGTGTACGGTGGTCCGACCGCGCTGATCGAGTACGGCGGCCTGCGCTTCCTTACCGATCCGACATTCGACTGCCCCGGCTCCTACGACCAGGGGCTGACGAAGACGGCCCCCGCCGCGGCCACCCCTGCTGACCTGGGCCGAATCGATGTGGTGCTGCTCTCACACGACGAGCACATCGACAACCTGGACTGCTCCGGTCGGGCGGTGCTGGGGTATGTCCCCCTCACGCTCACGACTCCGAGCGGTGCGCTCCGCCTGGGCGGCGCCGCGCGGGGCCTGAGGGACTGGGAGTCGATGGAACTGGACCGCCCGGACGGAGGCAAGCTCACGGTGACGGGCGTCCCGGCGCTGCACGGCCCCGGCAAGAGGGAGGAGCTGGAGCCGATCGTCGGCCAAGTGGTCGGGTTCGTGCTGACCGGCGAGGGCCTGCCCACCGTCTACGTCAGCGGGGACAACGCCCAGCTGGACTTGGTCAGGGAGATCGCCGACCGCTTCGCCCCGGTCGACACGGTCGTCCTCTTCGCGGGGGCGGTCCGCACGCCTCTTCTCGGCCGTCAGCTCCTCACCCTCGACAGCGCCCAGGCGGCGGAAGCCGCCCGCATCCTCGGCGCCCGCCACATCGTCCCTGTCCACTACAGCGGCTGGTCCCACTTCACGGAGGGCCGTCAGGAGCTGGTGGCGGCGTTCAGGGCGGCGGGCCTCATTGATCGCGTACAGCTGGATTGATTGAGCGCTGGACCGCGTTTGCGTAATGAAATAGTCGTGATGGTTCTTACTCTCGTCAGGCTGGCACATGCAAGAGCCTTTCGCATATGCGGAGCCGCCGTCCGTGATATGTGGATCGGATCATCATGCGCACAGCCCTGCTCCCGCCCCTGATGCCCACTTCCATGCAACAGGGCTGCTCACATGGGTGACTCGGAGGCACGCGCGGGCGCACTGAAAGATCCGGCCATGCTTCTGCTTCCTGCCTGAGGGGGATTCGGATCCCGTTTGGGCGGATCTTCCTGGACACAGGCATATTCGAGCGGCAAGCCTGTAGCGGCTGTCGATCATTCGGGACAGCGAACGTTTCCTCTGATTCCGGAGACCTTCCTTGACGGATTCCCGGTGCCCCGAGCCCGTCCTTACCGCCACTACGGACGTGGCCTGTCCGTCGCCGTTCCCGGACGGCGACTTCGTCGCTACATTCGACCCTCGACTGTTCCGCGAGAGTTCAGAAACCGCCCTGGCCCTGCTGGAAGAGCATCTGGCCGACCACTCCGTGCGCGGGTTGAACCTCACCGACCCGGCCGTGCTCCTGGGAGCCGCCCGCGCATTGATGACCACCGAGTCCAGGCACGTCGCAAAGTTCGACGCAAAGCGGCTCGGCGCCATTCTCGACCTGTACATCAGAACCGGTATCCCGGTGCACTCGCCGGGTTACATGGGACGTCAGTTCTCCGGGGTCGTGCCCCTCGCCGCGGTTGTCGACCTGGTCAGCTCCGTCGTCAACCAGCCTTCCTCCTTCTACGAGGCCGGCCAGCTGCCCAACGTCGCGGAGCGGATCATGGCGGAGGAGCTGAACCGGTTCATCGGCTGGGAACCGGGCACCTTCGCCATGGTGACCACCTCGGGCGGGTCGCTGGCCAACCTCACCGCCCTGCTCGCGGCACGCAACCAGCACTTCCCCTCGTACTGGGCGGAGGGAACCGCGGCGCAGGGTGCCGGAGGCCGACCCGCGATCGCAGTCGGCGCTGACGTGCACTACAGCGTGGAACGGGCGGCCGGAGTGATGGGCATCGGCGCCGGGCAGATCGTCCGGCTGCCACTCAACGCCCGGCGTCAGATCTGTGTGGAGCGCGCCCGTGCCGCTCTCGACGAGGCCAGGGCGCGTCGGCTCAAAGTGTTCTGTCTGGTGGCCTCGGCGGGTACCACGGCCGTAGGCGCCTTCGATCCGCTCGACGAACTCGCCGCTCTCGCCCGGGAGCGGAATCTGTGGCTTCATGTGGACGGCGCGCACGGCGCGAGTCTGCTGGTGTCGGACCGGCTCCGGGACCGGCTGCGCGGAATCGAGCAGGCCGACTCTCTGACCTGGGACGCGCACAAAATGATGTATGTGCCCGCTCCGTGCACCATGCTCTTCTACCGGGACCGGCAGCACAGCCTCGGCGCGTTCCGCCAGAAGGCGAGCTACGTGTTCGACGAGAAACCCGACATCTACACCGAACTCGACAGCGGCGACAAAAACTTCGAGTGCACCAAGCGTCCGATGATCATGACGCTCTGGACCCTCTGGGCCATGTTCGGGCCGTCCCTCTTCGCGCAGAAGACTGAGTATCTGTGTCGGCTGACCAAGGAAGCCCACCGCATTCTTGAGAGCGAGCCGGATTTCCGTACGCTCCACGTCCCCGAAGCCAACATCCTCTGTTTTCGGCATCACCCGGCCGAACTGGAAGACAAAGACGTGCACCGATTCCAGGTGGCGATCCGCGACCGCGTCAAACAGCGCGGCACCTTCTTCGTCTCCAAGGTCGATGTGGACGATGTCGCCGCCTTGCGCGTCGTCATGATGAACCACCAGATCACGACCAAGCATTTCCGTATGCTGCTCGACGAGATCCGCCGTGCCGGGCAGGAACTGCTCGGCACCGAACGGACGCCGCACCAACGAACAGGGCATGAATGATGACCACCACTGCCGTCCCGCAGACCAACACGGCTCCCGGGAACGCCGATAATCCCGCTGAATTGATCAACTGGCTCATCCCGGACTGGGAATGGAAGCCCGAATCCGTCACCGCCGTGACGAATCTCCCGTCCTTCGCGAGTAAAATGCGGGAGTGCGCGCGCGTCCTCGGAACGCCGTACAGCGAACTCCCGCACGAGGTGCAGGACGCCCTGGTCCTGCGCCGGCTTCAGCAGATGGTCCACACCGTCCAGCTCAATCCGCTCTGGCGCAGCAGGCTGCACGGCGCCGGGGTCACGGGAGCGCCGCAGAGCTTCGAGGAATGGCAGGCGATTCCGCTCGCCGACAAGAACGTGCAGCGCGACTTCTTCATGGGCGGCCGAGAGGGCATGGTCGTACCGCTCGACCACGGTGGTTTCGAGATCGTGGCGAGCGGCGGCACCTCCAGCGGCAGCCCGCTGGAGACGGTGTACTCGCTGCGGGAGCTGTGGGACACGTACCAGGTCGCCGGTCATTTCATGGGCACGTACCAACTCGCCTCCCGGCTCACCGGTGCCGGGCCGAAGTGGCTGTACACCACGCTGGCCGACTACCAGATGTGGAGCAGTGGGACCATGGTCGGCGGGGTGCTGCAGAACGTGCCCGGCGTCAACTACGTCGGCGCAGGGCCCGTCACCGCGCCGGTCCTGGAGCACATGTTCTCCTACCCGGGGCCCAAGGCCCTGATGGGGATCACCGCCGGTATCGCCGTCCTCAGCGATCTCGGCGCGGGCATGAACCAGGCGGCGCGGGAGAGTTTCCGCCTAGCCCTGTACGGCAGTGGGGTGCTGCCCGAACGCAAACGAGCCGACCTTCGGGCCGTCTACCCGAACGTCGAGATCCTCAGCTACTTCGCGGCCACCCAGGCGGAGACCATCGGGCTCCAGCTGGACCCCGCCGCGGCCGAGCTGTCCGCCGTGCCCGGCCTGCACCTGGTGGAAATCGTCGACGAGCAGGGGCGCTGGGTCGCCGAGGGCTCCGAGGGCGAGCTGGTCGTCACGCGGCTGCACGCCCACGAGGCGCCACTGCTGCGGCTCAAACTGGGTGACCGGATGATTCGCAGACCGCGGCGGGACGGCCCGGGGCTGAAGGCGCAGCAGTTCGAGTTCGCGGGCCGCACCGGTGACGTACTGCACCTGAACGACAGCCAGTACTCGGCCTCACGGGCCCTTACCGCGCTGGGTGAGGACCTGCGGGTGGCCGGTGCCGTGGATCTGGACGCCGTGGCGCACGAGATCCAGTTCGTCAATCACCGCGAAGCGAAGATCCTCACGCTATTTGTGTCCGTGGACGACCCGCAGGGTGCGACATTCCGTCTGGACTCCGCCCTCGGTCCGTATGGCCTACGGCACGTCTTCCTGAACGCGCTGCCCCACGCCCTGTCGCTGTTCAACGACGGCGAGGCGAATCCGGTGTCCATCGAGAAGACTGGATACGACTTCCGTATCCAGTTCGTTTTCAAGGGCTCATCCGAGATCGAACGCACCGAGGTCGGAAAGGTGCCCCTGGTCCGGGACCGTGGGCAATAACCGCGGGGCAACAGCGAAACACCTGTCAGAACAGGAGTGAGAAATGAAACCGCAGGTGAACATCATCGCCCTGGTGGACAGTATCGGGGCGCTCTCCGACCGTACTCTGCACAACGGCAATCTGTCGCTCATGGACGACGGTCCTTTTCACAGCACCGGCCAGGGAACTCCGGACCTGTGCACCGTCGTACGGCCGGGCCAGATTGTCCAGTGGCAGGCCCTCGCCGTCGACCTCCAGACACCGGTAGAAATCAAGAACATCACCTTCCTCGATTCATCAAACGGACACGGCGAGTCCCGGCCGTCCGACTGGTCCGGTGAAAGCGAACAGCTCGATCTCGACGTCTGGGCCGGGATCGTTCCGCCCTTCATGGGCATCGGCGTGCCCTACAAGTACCGCCTGGAACTCCAGATGTACGAAGGAAAGAACAGTGTCCTGTTCATCGATTCGCCCGCATTGATGTGCGCGTGACCGACCACTCGACGAGAAAGGCAGGTTCATGCCTCAGCAGCTAGGCATCATCGTGCTCGTGGACACCACCAACGCGCTGGCGGAACGGACGCTGAGCGGCAACACCTACTGGTTCGACAACGCGAAACTGTACGGTTCCGAGAACCAAGGCACAGAGAACCTGGTCACCGCCATTCACGGCTCCTACTGGCAGGACGGCTCGCAGGCGACGGAGCAGGTCCTCAACTGGCTGCCCTACAGCCTCGGTTCCATCCCCCCGAGCGTGCCACGCGGCTACGCGGCCGATCGCTCTCAGCGCAGCGACGAGGAGGCGCTGGCCAACCTGCAGTCCTTCGCCAACGGCCCCGGCGCCCCTGACGTCGCCGAACTGGAGCACATCCGCAAGGCACTCGGCATGCGGGCCAACACTCACGGCCTCGGCAGCCGCGGCCAGAAGGTGCTTGACGTAACCGGAAACATCGTCACCGAGGGCAGCAGCCAGGCGCACAGCTACCCGCCGCCGATCATCACCGACGTCTTCGGCCAGGCCGTCGAGGAGAAGATCATGTATCCCGCCGAGTACGGCTCTCCCGACCTGGTGACCGACGGCTGGTACTGGGCGGCCTCCGTCGACACCTCGCGGCCCGGCACTTACACGTACGAGATGCGGATCCAGCTTCACGACCTGGTGCAGCGCGGCCGTGAGGTGATCTGGGAACCGGTGAACTTCACCTGTCGATCCAGCCTGAAGATCACCAGCGAGCCGAAGCGTAACGCCTTCACCAAGGCGGGCATGGGCTATCTCCCCATCGCGCCCATGCAGGCCCCGACCACCATGCCACCCACTTCGCCCACGGCACCCCACGGATCCACAGCACCTACCTCACCCATGGGACCTGCAACACGCACAGCCCCCACGGCGCCTAACACTCCTACAGCACCCATGGCCCCCCAGCACTGAGGAGCAGCAGATGGCCACGTCCACCAAGCACAAGCGGACGACCACCGCCCGGCCGATCACCATCACGGCTGTGGTCGACGTCGTCGGCGTACTGGCAAGCGACAGCACCAGCGGTGAGGTCTATTTGTACGACACCAACAAGGCCAGTGGCTCGACGGGTTTCGGCACGGAGGAGCTGAAGACCAAGGTCAAGCGTGGAGACCAAGTGCTGTGGACCACGATCGCCCTGGAGTGCGAGGCACACGTCGCGATCCACGGAATCGACATCGACAAGAACGTGTGTGAACCAGAGCGCATGGTGTATCCGGACACCGACGTCACCTACTGGACGGGCACTGTGAAGAAGGACATCGACGGTGCCGTCCCCTACCGGATCACCTTTCAGGTGGGGACGAGGAACGAACCCATCATCGCCGCCCTCTCGCCCGCCCTGGTCGGCTGACCAGGGTGAGCGGCGGGCCAGACGGTGCACCCGAAGGAGACACGCTGATGAGCACCACCCCCAACCCTGCGGAACAGAAGCAGAACCCCGGCCAGCTGAACTCGGTCCAGCTCAACATCGTCACGCTCGTCAACATGGAAAAGGCCGTCGCGATGGGGACCCTGCGCGACGCGATGCACATGATGGACAACAGCATCGGCGGCGAGGGCCAGGGCACACACAAACTGGAGACCGTCTGCAAGCAGGGCCAGGTTCTCAACTGGATCATCCGCCCCATCGACATGCAGAAGCGACTGGACGGAACCTGGCCGCCCATGCCCAAGATCAACAACATCGTCGTCCTGGACATCGAGAAGGGCGACGAGGATGACGTCGCCGAAAACAAGCTGCTCACCGAACTCAAGATCTACGGCGGCCCGGACCGCATGCGTTCCCCGATGACCCCGGTCTACTACTACTGGGCCGGCGTCGTCCTGAGCACCGCGAAACCCGGACTGTACCGGTACCGCTTGGTGGTGGAACTGGAGCAGGAGGGCGGGAAGGAACGGATGTACCTCAACACCGAGGAACACCCCGCCCTGCGTGTGGTGGCGGTATGACGGCGCCCCCGGTTCACGACTGGCAGTGAGGATGTGACGTGGTGGCGCTGCGGGTGGGTCTGCCCCGCCGAATGACGTCTCGACTGTCCTTGTTCGGGATTTGTCGGCCCGCCGAGTGTCACCACTGACCAGCACCAAAACACCAACCACCAGACCAGCACCACCGACGCTCACCACCGACACCAGCCCGAGAGATCGCACAGAGGCACTCGTGCTGTCGGCGTTTCGTGGACTCCCCCGCTTACCGTAGGGGCCGTGGCGCCGCCTTCCGATGACGCTTCCGGGCCCGAGCTGCTGCCGGTTCCGGGCCGCTTCCAGCGGCCAGCCACGGGCGGGGAAGGCCGCTGCGCATCGGTGGTCGGATGGGCGGTGGGAGGGTCCTCGTTTGTGGTCGGCGATCCGCGAGCCGATGACGCAAAGCGCCGCGTACGGTACTGCGTAAAGGCAGCTTGTCGCGCCCCCAGGCGACAAGCCACACACGAGGTGAGGTGCCAGCATGGCCGTCCGCGACAGAAGCGCCACCATCGGCAGAAGTGGCATCGTGCAACTTCACCTCTCCGTGGCGAAGCAATGCACCGTCGAGATCCGCCAGCCCCGCGACACCCTCACGCTCAGCCGCCGAAAGAACGGCGTCAACCTCGACCTCATCGAGGACAACCCCAACTTCACCGGCCTCAAGACCGCTCAGACCATCCCCTGGGGCACAATCCGCGCCCTCGGGCCCGAAGGCCTCCAGATTTCTTACCGTGTACGCACAGGCAGAGACGTCACCCTTGTCCCGGAATTCGAACTCGAGAACTGATCCAAGCAGCGTCGCGGCGAACTCGACCAGAGACAGCTGACCGCGCTGCGGGAACTCGGCGTGCAATGGGCGTGACACTGCCAACCGCAGGTCGTTGATTTGGCCCGACGCACCAGTTCGCATTCAGCGCGGCGTGGCTGCGCTACGACACGGCACCGTAACCCAGGCCCCACCGCCGGGATCACACCGCCTCCGGGCCGCTGCCGGCCTGAGCGTCGAGTTGCGCGCAGTCCGACAATGAAGGGCCCGTACTGGCAGGGTCGTTGCGGGCTCGATCGGCGCTGGTACTTCGCGTCTCACCACTCGCCGCGGCCCAGGAGCATCGTGTGGAGGCAGGTGGCGCCGGTGGCCGGGCCTCCACCGCCGCAGGCGACGTACCTCTACGTCCTTCGAACGGGTGAAGGTCCTCGTCTGTGCGCAACCACCGGACCTGCGTGCGTGTCCTGCACAGGCGACACCATTCGATCGACCATGGGGAGCCCGCTCTTGCGCAAGAACCTCGTCAAGGCTGCCGCTGTTGCGGCCGGCGCGCTGACCGCCCTGTCCTTTACTCCCGCACACGCTGCCGAGTACAGCTCGGCGTTGAAGATCCGCGGAGTTCAGTACGACGCGCCGGGCCGGGACTCCAACAGCTGTTCCTCGGGCAACACCGACGAGGAGTACCTGACGGTGAAGAACTATTCGTCCCGCTCGACGATCAACCTCAAGGGCTACGTCGTCAAGGACGCCACCGGTAACCGCTTCACCTTCACCGCCAACCACTACCTGCAGCCCGGTGACTATGTGAAGCTGCGCGGCGGCCACGGCACCGATTCCGACACCCACAACGTCGTCTACCGCGACAACTGCAACTTCCTGTGGAACAACGACAAGGACACCATCTACCTGTACAAGCCCTCAGGCAGCCGCGCCGACGTCCACGCCTACACCAAGCGCAGTGACGATCCCGACGGCAACGGCTACATCAGCTTCCACAGCTGACTCCTGCGGCCGGCGCTTCAGTGCTCGAAGAGCGCCGTCGCCACCGGCACTGCCAGCAGCAGGCTGAGTCCGACCAGGGGGAGGCGGTCCAGCCACAGGATGGCGGCGAATTCGCGCAGTGTCGCGGCCAGCCAGTAGGCGGGGGAGGTCGGCGCGCCCACGACGTGCACGGGCACGCCGACGCGGCGGGCCAGCAGGGTCGTGCGGTAGACGTGGAAGCCGCTGGTGACCACCGTGGCACGGTGGCCGGCAGTGGTGCCGTCCACGAGGGCCGCGCTGAAGCGGAGGTTCTGCCCGGTGTTGACGGAGCGGTCTTCCCGCAGGATCCGGTCGGCGGGCACTCCGCGTCCGCGCAGGTAGTCGGCCATCGCGTCGGCCTCGGAGCGGACCTCGTCGTTGCCTTGGCCGCCCGAGACGACGAACACCACACGAGGCGTGTCCGGTGCGCGGGCGGCGTCGATCGCGAGCGCGCGCTCCAGCCTGCCGGTCAGCAGTGGGCCGGGCCGGTCGCCGTTGAGCCCGGCGCCCAGGACGATGACATGGGTGGTTTCCGGCAGGGGGGTGCTGCGGCCCCGGACGAACACGTAGCCGGCGAAGACGAGGAAGAGCAGGTTGAGGTATCCCGTGGCCGCGTTCACCGCGACCACGAGGGCACCGAACGCCTCACCGCCGACCACGTGGAAGACCACGTCGAGGCCGAGCACCGCCAGCACCGCGCAGCCGGCGACCCCGGTCGCCAGCAGGGCCGCCTGCGGTCCGTAGCGCCGGACCAGGAGGACGCCATCGGCCAGGAGCAGCAGGCCCAGCGCGAGCGCCAGGAACAGGGCGGCGACGGCGAGGACGGTGGCGATGGCCGGGTGGGCTGCCGCACTGCGACCGGCCACGCCGAGTCCGGCAGAGGTCACCGCGAGGCACAACAGGACAGCGGTGGAGAACCGGTGCGGTGCCAGCAGGGCGTTGACGACGCCGCCCGCGGCGAACACGACCGCGGCGAGGTACTCCGGGTACTGGGGCATGTGCCGCACCGCTCCGCTCTCCCGCCGGGCCGCTGCCCGTACCCGCCTCTCGCCGCCCGCGGGTTCCCGGACCCGGTACGGACGGCTGCCGGCCATCCTCCCAGACCTGCTGTGGGGCGCCGAACGCGGGCGGGCGGTGGTGCATTCGGCGCGACGGGCATGTCGTGCCGGTGGTGCTGCCCGGGGCGAGCTCGGGGTGGACGAGCTGGAGCGCGTGCACCAGGAGGTGCTGGCGGCCGCAAGCGTGTACGGCGCCGGCGAGGCGGCGCCGGCGACCGTGAAGAACCATTCGCGAATGGTGCTCGGCCTCGACCAGGTCGGGGTCGCCGGGCGGCTCGCTAGCGTGCAGGTGGTCGACGAAGCGATGCTCGCCGCCTTCTACGAGACGCATGCAGAGAAGCTGTTCAGGTTCCTGGCGCGTAGGGCTGGCCGAGACGATGGCGGGGACATCCTCAGCCAGGTCTTTGAGGAGTTCTTCGCCTGGTGGCCGGAACATCCAGCGCACCCCAAGCCGTTGGCCACGCTGTACCGCATCGCCCGCTGCCGCCTCAACGACTACCTGCGCCGCTTGGGGCGCGTTGAGACTCTCGAGGCCGACGACCTCGCCGCGGCCGCGGCCGACGGAGCACATCACGACGAGCTCGCCGACGTCGTCCGCCGTGTCGATCTCGACATGGCACTGCGGGAGTTGACCGAGCGCGAGCGGCAGGCGTTGGGGCTGCGGTACGTGGCCGACCTGCCGGTGAAGGACTGCGCTGAGGTCATGGAGGAAGCACATCGAGCGGATCGTCGGCGAGGACCAGGAGGAGCGGGAGCTCCGGCTCGGTGCATGGATCGGCAACCAACGCAGCAGAGCCGCGACGCTGACACCGGAACGCATCGATCAGCTCTCCCGCATCGGGATGCGCTGGACATAGCGCGCTCTGTCATCGGCGCTCTCCTGGGGCTCTCGTAGCCGACGCCGGTTGGTGCTGTCAGGGGAATGCCGGAAACGGTGGTCAGGGGGCAGACAGCGTGGGAGGACTGAAGTCACGGGCTGGGATGCCGGCCTGATGCCCCCGGCCCGCCCTCGGCGGTGTGAGTGCTGAGCTTCAGCCGCGCGTCGGTCGCTGTTTCTCGCAGATCGTGACGGTCGCTGCCGGGCAGGGCTGGCGCGTCGCCCCGGACGGCTCCGCCGTCAAGCTCGGGCCGACTTCACCGAGGGACTGCTGCCGGACGAGCCAGCTTTCTGTCTGCCCGGGACGCGGTGCCTGAGCCGGGCCCGAACCCCTTGACGATCAGCCACCCGGCCAGTCCCAGCTCCCAGGCGAACACCGGGAGCGCGGCAACCGACCCGGCCACGGAGAGCTGCGCGTAGGCCCCGAACATCACGGCGACGGCCGAGGCGCAGATCAGCGGCCCGCCAACCAGCCCGAGCACGGTGATGAAGCGCGGCACGAGCCGTGCGCGGTACGCCAGGTAGGCAAGCAGGACGGTGTTCAGGCCGAGGGTGATGTTGGGTCCGAGCAGGAACGTCCAGTCGTGCACGGCCACCAGCGCGATGTCGGCGCCTGCCGCCGCCCCCGCGTCCCGCCGGAGGGTGATGAGCGCCAGGACGGCGACGATCCCGAGGGTGATGACGGCCGCCTCCAGCAGCCGTCCGAAGGCGTACCCGAGCGCGAGCCCCTCGCCGTGGCGCCGCAGGACGGGGAACAGCGCCGCCCCAGTACCGGCCACCGCCAGCACCAGCACCACCTCGCAGAGCACTCCGATCAGCGCCCGCGTGTCGGCGCCCTGCGCGAGCCGGCCGTCCGCCGCTCCCAGCAGGGGGCGGTACAGAACGGCCCCGGCTATCGCGGCGGCCTCGGTCAGCAGGAACAGCGACCCGGCGGCCACCGCGGTTCTCCGGTCCGGACTCATCTTCTCGGTACCCCTCACTCGGTGGTGGTGTACGCCGTACACCTCGCGGAGAGCATAGGTGTACGGCGTACACTCGTCAAGGAGAGGGCGCTGTCTCGGAAGGAAAGGGCCGAACCGGAAATGACCCGGCAGGAAGCCACACACACGCAACGCACCCCCTTGAACAGGGACCGCGTCCTGCGCGCCGCCGTCGCGCTCGCCGACGCCACCGGCATCGACGCGCTCAGCATGCGCAGGCTCGCGCAGGAGCTGGACGTCGTGCCGATGGCCCTCTACAAGCACGTGGCCAACAAGGAGGAGCTGCTCGACGGCATGGTCGACACCGTGGTCGGCGAGATCGACCCGCCGGCAGCGGGCCCCGACTGGCAGCGCGTGGTCCGCGGGCGGATCCTCTCGGCCCGGCGGGTTCTGCTGCGCCACCCCTGGGCGGCCCGGGTCATCGAGTCGCGGACCGGCCCCACCCCGGCCGTGCTGTCGTACCTGGACTCGATGGCCGGGAGCTTCCGGGACGGCGGCCTCTCCGCCGACCTTACGCACCACGTCATGCACGCGATGGGCAGCCGCCTGCTCGGCTTCAGCCAGGAACTGTTCGACACCTCGGGCCCCTCCGGCCCGCAGGATCCCGGGCTGGCGGCGCGCTACCCGCACATCGCGGAACTGGCCGCGACGGCCGCACACGACGGGGGCTCCACGGTCGGTGGCGGCTGCGACGACCAGTTCGAGTTCGAATTCGCCCTGGACCTCCTCCTGAACGGCTTCGAAAGCCTCCGCCGCCAAGGCTGGACGTCCGCGCGGAAAGGCATAGCAGGTACCGGGGGCGGGGGCTGATCCAGCGTCGAGAGGGAAGGAAGCCCAGCCGAGCCTGGAACTCGACGGCGATCCCCCGGATGAAGCGGAACAGACCCACCCTCACAGCCGCGCAACGAGCCGCGGCAGACTGCGCCGACACCCACCCACTGACACCAAACCGGCCCCTCGCAGACAGGGTCTGCACCGCGACGAGGTCCTCCGCCGTGATCCGGTCGGCAACCTCCGGCCGATCCCCCACCCGCCGGATGCTCGAACCGACTGCCAGTGAACGGCGCCCCGCCGGGCGGCAGACCGATCCCGAAGTAGCGCCGCAGGTCACCGCCGACACGCTCTGCACTCAGCAGCACGCGCAACCGCTGCCCCAACGCGGGCAACAACGTTCCAGTGGAAGAGGTCACACGAACCCATCCTTCACAAGGCGAGCAGTGCCCTGAATCCCCACCGCCCATCTCCGGTCGCAGAAGCGTGGAAGCTCCACACCTGGTGCAGGGTGTGGAGCCCAGCTCACTCAGCGGAAGGGACCGTCAGTCGCGAAGGCGTGGGCTGCAAAGCGCTTGCCCATGCGACGGTATGCGGCGGCGGTGGGGTGAAGGCCGTCGGCCAGGTCGTCTGGTGCTGTCACGTTGTTGACGACTTGGGTTTCTGGCCGTGTGTTGGGATGTGGTGGAGACCGGTTCGGGGTCTGTGCTCAGGCCGTCGTGGGCTGACCGGTGATGCCAGTGTTTTGCTCCCACGTGGTGAAACGGAGGGTCATCTCGGCCCGGTTGTGGGGGGCGGCCATCAAGTGGCAGCGAGGTCGGAAGTGGGGTGAGATCCCGCTGAACGCGGACAGGAACCGCTGGGCTGCGCCAACGCCACGGAAGCCCTTCATCGCCCGTTCGCGCTGCCTCGTTGGCTGGTGGCTGCTCTCCGCCCGGTTGTTCAGGTACTTCGACTGGCGGTGCTCGACGGAGGGCACGACGTCGCGGTGGGCCGCGCCGTAGGAGCGGAGCTTGTCGGTGATGATCACCCGCGGCACCGCACCTGTGCAGCCTGCCGCCCATCTCGTCGACGCCTGCAAAGGCGCAGGCGCCGCACCGCTGGTGGCATTACATGGGGTGATCCGCGGCCGCCTGGCTCCGGTCCCAGCCGACGCCCCCGATTGCCTCAATCCACAACTCCGCATGCCCTACGGAGGCGTTCGGTAGTGGCGACCGGACTGACTCCACGCCATGAAGCCCCAGCGCGTTCGTGCCGAAGCGGGTTCCGATCGATCCGATCTGGTGACCTTCTGCGTGGCTGAGTTGCTGGGGGCCATGGTCGGCCCCTGCACACCTGCGCATGACAATGCGGGGGTGGCGACTGGGTGTCGTGGCGGTGCTGGCGGCGCTCTGTGTCTCCGGTCCAGGACAGCCGGAGGTCATCCGTACGGCGTCGGACCTCGGCCCCCTGCCGGCCGACCGCTACGACTACACGCCGCAGGACTACCAGCGATCGCAGCGAGCATCAGCGCTGCTGGTCCGGCAGTGCATGGCAGAGCACGGCCACCCGGACTTCCCGCTCGACCCCCGCTACCCCACCGATCCCATCGTCGCCACCGCGGTCAGCACCGACTACGGCGCCCTGGATCTCGCCGCCGCCCGCCGCTGGGGCTACGGCTGGGACCCGGCAAAGTCGCGGGCTCTGAGACCGAAGGGCCGCCGGATGACCAACGCCGAGTATGCGGACTTCCCCGCCTGCAACGCGGAGGCAAGCCGGCGGCTGATGCACGGCATCGACGTCAAGCGGGACTGGCTCTACGCAAGTACACGGGCGATCGAGATCGACAAGGCCGTCAAGGGCGACCCGCGCCTCCGTGCGGCGTGGGATGAGTGGTCCCGCTGTGTAGCAGAACAAGGATTCACGCGCTATCCCGACCCCGTCGCGGCATACACGGACACCGCCTGGCAGCGGGGCAGCGACGGCAACACCCGGCATACGCCGCGGGAGCGGGACACCGCCGCTACGGACGTCACCTGCAAGCGCCGCCACCATACGGCCGAGCTCTGGCACGCTGTCCGGGCGCGGAAACAGGCCGCGGACATCTCCAGGCACGATGACCGCTACGCCGCCGGACTGCACGGCGCTGCAGACATACCGGGCCACCATCGCCGAGGTGCTGCGGAAACTCGGCTAGTAGTGCTCTGACCGCATAGGTTCGCCGGGGTGGCGGTTGGATGTGCGGTGACGTCCGATCCGACCGCTGGAGGCGCGGTGGCCGAGCCTGTCCGTGTGCGCAGACTGACTGACCAGGAAGGGCAGCGGCTGGAGCAGGTCGTGCGCCGGGGCAGCACCAATTCGGTGCACTACCGGCGCGCGATGATGTTGTTGGCCTCGGCCGGCGGGAACCGGGTGCCGGTGATCGCCCAGCTGGTGCAGGCTGACGAGGACACCGTGCGCGATGTGATCCACCGGTTCAATGAGATCGGCCTGGCCTGCCTGGACCCTCGGAGGGCGGGAGTCCGTCCCCGCGCGCTCAGTCGTGACGACGAGGATTTCGTCGTCACGACGGCCACCACCCGCCCCACCAAGCTCGGCCAGCCTCCGCTGGTCGCTGCGCAAACTCGTCGCCTACTGCCGGAAATTCCACGGCCGGGCGATCCGTGAACTCCTCCAACTTGCCACCGCGTAAGGGGGCTTCTCATCAACCCGTGGGGGCGGGCTGGGGTCGCGGAAGGTGCCGTCGAGAAAACATCTTCGAAGAACACGTTTGCTCGTCGTCACGCGCAGAGGAGGACTGGGTCTGGTGCTCCCCGGGTCGTCCGGCACGGACTGTGTCGCCCCTAGACATCAGTTGTGTCCATCAACCGGGGATCGACAAGCCAGTGCACACCCGCTGGCGGCTGAAGACCTGTTCAGCTACAAGGTAGGCCAGGGCGATCACGAACTGGCCGGGCAGCTCGCTGTCGCATGATGGCCATGGTTCCTGCCACTCCTCATCGAGGCTTTCACCAGGCACTAGTGCCGCATCAGGCAACGTTCGCCCTGTCGACCACGGCTCGTAGCCGCCGATCGTCAGCGTGACGGTTTCGCCAGATGATGTAGCGGCGGATCATGCTGCCCTGTTCCTTGTGGCTGGCGTGGTCGGTGCCGTCGAGGGTGAAGTAGCGCAGGGCGGTGAACTGGGCCTCGATGCGGTTCAGCCAGGAGCTGTTGGTCGGGGTATAGGCGAGTTCGACGTTGTTCGCCGCGGCCCAGTCGCCGACCCGGCTGTCCTTCTTCGTGGTCAGATGAGGGGAGAAGTTGTCGAGCACGATCGCGATACGGGTCTCGGGCGGGTAGAGGCTGCGCAGGTAGCGGCAGAATTCCAGGAACCTCGTGCGGTTCTTCTTCGGTTTGATGTGGCCGTAAAGCTTGTCCCGGGCCAGGTCGTAGGCGGCGAACAGGTGCCGGACCCCGTGCGGGCGGGTGTAGGTTGCCCGCCGCCGGGGGCGGGGTTCGCGGTCGGGGTCCTTGTGCTTGCCGCCGCGTTCAGCCCATTGCCGTCCGGGGTGGGGCTGGAGGTTGAGCGGGCCGAACTCGTCCAGACAGAAGATGATTTCGGGTTCGCCGTCCTCGGGTATGACCTCGCCGTCGGCGATCGCGTAGAGATGCTCGACCCGTTCCTTCTTGGCCGCGTAGTTGGGGTAATGGGAGGCTTTCCAGGTCTTTAATCGTTGAAAGGTGACGCCTTCCTCGCGGAGCAGGATGCGCAGGCCCTCGTGGCTGATGTCGTCGACCACCCCCTCGGCGACGAGGAAGTCCGCCAGTTTGGTCAGGCTCCAGGTCGAAAACGGCAGGCCATGCTCAGCCGGTCGGGACTTGGCGATCTTCTTGATCTCGCGGCGCTCGGGCAGCGTGAAGGTCTTCGGCCGGCCACCCCGGTATTTGGGATAGAGGGAGGTGAAGCCGTCGGTGTTGAAGTTGTGGATCACGTCGCGGATCCGGTCCGCGCTGGTGAAGGTGACTTCGGCGATCTTCGTCACGGGCATACCCTGCGCGGACAGCAGCACCATCTGAGCTCGCCGCCAGGTCACCACCGAGCCGGTGCCACGGCGGATGATCCTCAGCAGCCGTCTGCCCTCATCGTCGTCGATCTCGCGGATGCGTACTCGTTCTGCCACCCGCACAGCCTGATGGCCGCGCAGGCCGGAGACGAAACCCGGCTTCGCTCACGTCCGGAGGCAGCGTTCTTTCAGGGCATGTTCCCGCACCGACGGCACCGTGGTGTCACAGTGCCCAGCGCATGCAGGCCCGCGGCCATCGGTCCAGGCCGTGTGCCGCTTCGCGCTCGCGGATCTTCCGCAGACCGGGAGTGAGCCTGTTGTCGTCCATGAGCTGAAAACCACAGCGTGCGTAGTAGGGGGCGTTCCAGGGGACCTGGGTGAACGTGGTGAGGGTCAGAGCGGGTGCCCCCTCGCTCCTGGCGTGGGTCGCCAGATGGTCCAGCAGCAACCGGCCGACACCGCGACGCGCGCTGTCCGGGTGCACCGAGACCTGCTCGACGTGGAGGTTACCGTCGACGCGGTCGGCGATCAGGTAGGCGACCGGGGCGTCGTGGTCGTTGGCCACGACCCAGGCCAGCCTCGTGTGGTGGTAGCGGGCGAGCTCAGCGAGCGGGAGTGGCTCATCCTCGGCGATCTCCGGCATGCCGATGTCTCGGAAGCACTGCCCGGCGGCCCTCTCGATGTCCTGGAGGGCGGGCAGTTCGTCCAGGCGCACGGCTCGGATGTGCATGCACGCATTCTCCACGGCACGCCGGATGGCGCTACCGATTAAGCGTCCTGTGACGGCGGTCCACCGACGGTGGCTGCGTGGTGCAGGGCCCGCATCGACCGGCCCGTGCGTCGCTCACTCGACGCCAGGGGGCACAACAGGGCGAACGTTGCCTGATGCGGCACTAGCCAATGCCAATGCCCGCGCTGCCCGTCTATCCGCAAGGGTCCAGCAACTGGAGACCCTCCTCTCCCGGCACCTCGGGAACCAGGCGTGGCACGAGTCCGGTCTGGGCAGCCCGGCCTGCACCGAGGAACTCCAGCAGACGATCACTAAGTTTGAACAGCGCACCGCCGACTTGACCACCGCCCTGGAGGAGCGAGAGGCCGAACTCAAGGCCGCCCGCGAGGCCAACCGCCAGCTGACGAGAGCCTTGAACCAGCGCGAATGACCGTCCGTGCGCGTTGAGACGGCAGCGCAGTGCAGCGAAGCCTGGCTGGGGACTCAGAGGGGTACGGTGCTTTCCCGGACCACGAGGGTTGGCCGGAGCAGGACCTGTTCGGCCTTGGCGTCTGGGTCCTTGAGCCGGTCGAGGAGGAGGCGCATGGTGTGTCGTGCGACCAGTTCCAGTGGCTGGGCGAGGCTGGTCAATCCCGGGTCGACAAAGTGTGCGCCGACGCTGTCGTCGAATCCCACGACGCCGACGTCACGGCCGGCGGCCAGTCCCCGCTCCCGGCACGCTCGGAGCGCACCGATCGCGATCGTGTCGCTGACGCACACGAATCCTGTCGGCGGCGTCTTCCTGTCGAGGAGTCGGCCGGCGAGTTCCCGGCCCGTACTGATTTCGTCGGGCCCGCGGGCCGCGAGATCACGGGTCGAGAAGCCGTGTGAACGCATGGCGCGGCGCCAGCCCGACTCCCGGTCGTCCCCGAACCCGCTGGGCCCGTCCCAGCCCAAGTAGGCAATGCGCCGGTGACCGCGTTCGGCGAGATGGTCCACGGCCTGCTCCATACCGGCGGCGCCGTCGACGTCGACCCACCACGTGTCCGACATGGGATGACCCCAGGGGCGCCCGAAGGAGACGAAGGGAATGCCGCGTTCGCGCAGGAAGGTGATACGAGGGTCGTGGTCCTGGGTGGAAGTGATCACGAAGCAGTCGACGGTGTTCGTGCTGAAGATCTCCTGGATGACCTGGATCTCTTCCTCGTCGGTGGCGGCGGGGTGGCAGTAGACCGCGTGGTCGGCTCGGTGTGCCGCTACCGAGAGTTCGTAGAGATAGCTCGCCCATACCCCGCCCGACTGACCTTCGGTGGTCGGCAACAGCCGAAAGCCCACCGCTCGCGGAGACTGCGTGCGCAGTGAACGCGCGGCCTGGTTGGGTCGGTAACCCAACTCGTCGACCGCTTTGAGGACCCGCCGCAAGGTTGTTGGGCTGAGACGGTCCGGGGAGTTCAAGGCGTAGTGAACGGTCTGCTTGGAGACTCCCACCCGCGCCGCCACCATGGCCATGGTCGGCCTTGGCGACCCGGACGTTCCCTCAGCGGCTGGCCTGCGGCCGCGCGGCGGAACCGATGGTTGATCGGTAAAACCCATCCGCCCATTCTGGTGGGCTGGAAGCGCCACGGTCAAGGATGTTCGATCCGCCCGCCCGTATCGCCGAGCCGATCAGGCCACAGGGTCGCGGAGAGCTGTCGTCGAGCGTCCACCGGGCGTGTAACGGGTATGCCTCACGCCGCAAAGAACCCCGTGACCTGGTGCAAAACGAGTAATGGGTCAGCGGGCATGCCGGGCCCCTCCCGATGACGCCCCAGCGCGGGCGGCACTCCGCCGACTGCCAGCAGGTGCATGCAGACCTCTTGACTTGCTGCGGCAAACGCCCCTACGGTCCCCGTTTTATCGGTAACACAGAAGTTATATCGATGACACCGACGGCCCGCGAACCTGCGCCCACAAGCTCGACCAGGCGCCGTGACGCGGCGAAACGATCAAGGGCTGCTCTACGGCGACGTACCGTCAGCGGAAGGGACGACTGTGTTCAGAAGCAGGAATGTGGTCAAGGAGGCGGCTGCCGCCTCTACTGTTGACCGCCGCAACATCCTCAAGGCGGGCATGTTCGCCGGTCTCGGTCTGGCCGCCGCGCCCGCGCTTGCGGCATGCGGCAGCGGCAGCGGCTCCTCGGGTGGACCTGGATTGAAGTGGGCGGGCTGGGACGGGCCGCCCCAGTCGGATGTGTTCCGTCGCTTCTCCGAGAAGATGACCCAGAAACTGGGGGTCGAGGTCACCTACCAGCAGGTTGTGGGTGACTACCTCTCCAAGCTGCTGTCGCAACTGTCGGCCGGCGCTGCTCCAGACGCCTTCTACGTCGGTGACATCTATATGGCCAAGCTGATCGAGACCAAGCAGCTGCTCGACCTCACCGACTACCTGGACAGTGGCCGCGCCGCAGTCAAGCTCGATGACTTCCACAAGGGGCTATACCAGTGGTGCAGGCCTGCGGACGGCAGCCCCGGGCTGTTCGGGCTGCCGGTGGACTGCAGTCCGTTGGTGTTCTGGTTCAACAAGGACCTCCTGGCCCAGGCGGGCGTCAGCACCGACCCGGCTGCCCAGTTCGAGGCGGGCACCTGGACCCAGGACGCGCTGACCAACATGCTCGACAAGATCCGCGCCACCAAGAAGAAAGGTCTGCTGCTTGGTGGCAGCAACTGGTTCGACTGGTTCGGCTGGATGTCCACCTTCGGCGGGACGCTCTTCGACGAGTCCGGCAAGGCGGTGTTCGACACCGACCCCAAGTCCCAGGACGCCCTGGCGTGGCTGTTCGAACAGTTGAAGTCGGGAAACATCACCTACTCCGGCGCCCTCCCGCAGGGACAGAGCGGTGACGTGCTGTACTACGCCGGCCAGCTGGCCTGCATCACCTCCCCCCGCGTCATCCTGCCGAACGTCAAGAAGCTCAAGTTCGGCTTCGACATCGCCCCCCTGCCCTCCCTGTCCGGCAAGGACGTCATGCCGGTACCGATCAACACAGCAGCGCTGTCGGTCAACGCCAAGTCCAAGAATCAGGCCAAGGCGCTGGAGTTCCTCGGTAACTTCCTGAACGCCGAGGGGCAGAGGTTCCGCCTGTCCGGCGCCGGCAACGCGGTGCCGTCGATCAAGGGCCTGGACGACATCGTCACCGAGGGCCACGTGCCCGCGCACGGCAGCCTGTTCAACGACGTCGCGGCCAAGGGCTACGCCCTCCCCAGCGCGATCGCCGGCAACGCGAAGGTCGCCAACGAGCTCCCGGTGCTGGTGGACAAGATGCTCAAGGCGGGCAAGGAGACGCCGAAGTCGTTCAGCGGCAAGGTGGTCAAGCTGATCAACGGGGACTCCTGATGGCCATCAGCAGCGCCGGTTCCCGGGCCCGGGCGCCGCTGACGTCCGCGGACCCGGACGTCCACCCAAACCGGCGGAGCCGGCGTCGGCGACGCGGGGACACGGTCGCGGGATACCTGTTCCTGGCGCCCCAGTTGATGGGGCTGGTGGTCTTCATGGTCGGCCCGTTGCTGTTCGCCCTGGTGCTGGCGTTCTACCACTGGGACGGGTTCGGCACCCGGTCCTTCGCCGGCCTGTCCAACTTCACGGAGGTCCTGTCCGACCCGCGCATCCAGCGATCGGCGGTCAACACCGTCTGGTTCACGGTGTTGCAGGTGCCGGGACTGATGTTCACGGCATTGTTCTTCGCCCTGCTGATGCAGCGCGCCGGCAAGCTGACCTCGGTGTACCGGCTGGCGTTCTTCGCCCCGGTGATCACCTCTTCGGTCGCGGTCGCGGCGATCTGGCTGTGGCTGTTCAACCCTGACATCAGCCCGGTCAGCAACGCGCTGCGCGGGATCGGTCTGCCCGCGCCGAACTGGCTGCAGGATGCCCGGTTCGTCATCCCGGCCTTCGCGATCGTCGGGATCTGGCAGGGCCTGGGCTACCAGCTGGTGATGTTCATGGCCGGGCTGCAGAGCATTGACCGCTCGTGCCTGGAGGCCGCCTTGCTGGACGGCTGTTCGGAGTGGCAGAAGCTGCGGCACGTCACCATCCCGCTGCTGTCTCCGACCATCCTGTTCCTCTCCATCACTTCGATCATCGGCTCCTTCCAGGTGTTCGACTACATCTACGTCTTCTTCGGCGACGGGGCCCCGGACTCCGCCCGCACCATCGTCTACGAAGTGGTCCAGATCGCCTTCCAACAGTTCAACTTCGGGGAGGCATCGGCTCTCGCCTTCCTCCTGTTCCTGGCCCTGCTCGTAGTCACCGGCTGCCAGCTCGCAGCCCAGAAGAGATGGGTCCACTACACAGAATGAGTACTTTCTCGGACACCACCAGCCGCGCGGTCATGACCGGCAAGGGCGCTTCCGGCTTCGGCCGGTCCGCCCGTCGCAAACTGCTGCTGCACGCGGTCCTCCTCGTCGGCGCCATCGGCATGGCGCTGCCGTTCGCCTGGATGCTGTTCTCCTCCTTCAAGCCCTTGGGTGAGATCTTCATACAGCCGCCCAAGCTCTTGCCTCAGGACTGGAACCTGCAGGGCTACCGCACCGCACTGGGCGGGGCCGACTTCCTCCGCGGGTTCTGGAACAGCACCTACATCGCCCTGACGGTCACCGCGGTATCCCTGCTCACCTCGGCGATGGCCGCCTACGCGTTCGCGCGGATCGACTTCCGGGGCCGCCGTTGGCTGTTCATGGTCTTCCTCGCGACCATGATGGTCCCCGGCCAGCTCACGATCATCCCGCTGTACATCATCATGGGCTGGCTGGGCTGGGTGGACACCCACGCCGCAATCATCGTGCCACCCGCACTGTTCAACGCCTTCGGCGTCTTCCTGCTACGTCAGTACATCAAAGGCATCCCGCTGGAGTTGGAGGAAGCCGCCCAGATCGACGGCGCCGGCCGGGTCCGCAGGTTCGTGACGATCATCCTGCCGCTGCTGCGCACCCCGCTCACGGCGTTGGGGATCTTCACCTTCCTCGGCCAGTGGAACAACTTCTTTACCCCGCTGATCTTCCTCAACAGCTCCGAGAAGTTCACGCTGCCGCTGCTGGTCAACCAGTTCATGGGCCAGTACACCTCTGACTGGCCCGCTCTGATGGCCGCCACGACGTTGCTGGCGGCACCGATGTTGATCGTGTTCGCGGTCGCCCAACGCCAGATCGTCGAAGGCATCGCCCTGTCCGGCTCCAAGTCCTGAGCCACGCACGTTCAGAAGGCCGGCTCTCGAACTCCGGGCTATGTCGAGCCCGGCAAGCGCTCCCAGCCCACGACCCCCACGACAACACCCATCCGAGAAGGGCACGCATGACCCCCCACGGAGATCCCTCCGACCAGGACAACCACACCCACGACCCGGCACCTACGCGGCCCGAGCACGCTCCTTCAGGGCACGACGACCACACCACCACGGGCGACGTCCCCGCCGATCGGGAGCCCCAGCTCGGCGCCACCGAAAAGTCCCGGCCCGACACCGAGTGGACGCTCAGCACCACCGAAACGGACGACGACTACGCGCCGACCTTCCTCGGCAACGGCTATTTCGGTGGCCGGATCCCCGCGGCGGGGACGGGATACGCGACGACGCCGATCGAAACCCAGGCGCACCTGGCCGGGTTCTTCGCCCAGGACGGCCCGGTCGAGAAGTACGCCAACATCCCGACCTGGTCCACGCTCGCCTTCTCCGACGAGTCGGGCACCTACGGCCGGCTGCCACAGGCGGCGCGCACAGGCGAACCGGATGACCCGGAGCAGGGAGCGGTGAGCAACTACCGGCAGACACTGGACCTGCGGGCCGGATTGCTGTCCACACAGGCGACGTGGACCTCACCGGCGGGCCGCCGCACCGATCTCACCTACCAGGTACTGGTCCACCAGGCCCGGCATCGGGTGGCCGCGGTCCAGCTCACCTTCACCCCGCACTGGAGTGGCAGCGCGCGCGTGTCCGGGGTCTTCGACGGGACCAGCGCAAGGCTGACCGAACAGTCGAGCAAAGGCTACGACGGTACGGCGGCCGAGTCGTACGAGACGGTGACGACGCTCGGCACGGGTATCACCGTGGCGCTCGCGTCGCGACTGGAACTGCCCACCGGGGTGGCGGCACACGTCGCCGAGTTCGAGACCGACGAGGTCCAGTCGGCTGGTGTGCAGGCAACCTTCGAAGTGAAGGCCCACAGCACGTACACGGTCACCAAGTACGTCGGCGTGGCCAGTTCCCAGGACTCCGAAGACCCGTTGCCGGCTGCTCGCGCCGCCGCGGCGGCCGCAGCGGACACCGGGTACAGGGGCCTGCTGGCCGAGCACGAGGCGGCGTGGGCCGACCTGTGGCGGGCCGACATCGAGGTCCTCGGGGACCCGGCGCTGCAACTGCAGGTCCGCGCGAGCATGTTCTACCTGCTGGAGAGCACCCGCGCCGGGGTGAACTGGAGCCTGTCCCCCTGCGGCCTGTCCGGCGACGGCTACAACGGGCACGTCTTCTGGGACACCGAGACCTGGATGTATCCAGCGCTGCTGGCCCAGCACCCGGACATTGCGGCGGGTATGAACACCTATCGGCAGCAGCGTCTGGCCGCGGCCCAGGAGTACGCGACCCGAACGGGGTTCGCGGGCGCGAGGTTCCCCTGGGAGAGCGCGCTGCACGGAGACGAACAGACCCCACCCGGCTGGGAAATGGGTGACCTCGAGCACCACATCACCGCTGACGTCGCACTCGCCCACTGGCAGTACTACCTCGCCACCGGCGATCGCGTCTGGCTCGCCGAGAAGGCCTGGCCGGTGCTGAAGGGTGCCGCCGAGTTCTGGGTGAGCTCCGCCGTTCCCCACGACGACGGCGGCTACGACATCAAGCAGGTGATGGGTCCGGACGAATACCACTTCCCGGTCGACAACAGCGTGTACACCAACGTCGCGGCCGCTAAGACCCTGCGGATCGCCACCCGGGCGGCACAGGTCGTGGGCGTGGCCGCGGACCCCGAGTGGGACCGGGTCGCCGACGGCCTGCGGGTCCCGTTCGACGAGGATCTGGGCATCCATCCGCAGTTCGACGGCTATGACGGCGAGACCATCAAGCAGGCCGACGTGGTGATGTTGCAGTATCCCTGGGAGCACCCCATGCCCGCCGAGGTCGCGCGGAACGATCTCGACTACTACGTGCCGCGCACCGACCCTGACGGGCCGTCCATGACCGACTCCATCCACTCCATCGCCCACGCCGCGCTGGGGACGCCCGGGTCCGCGGCCTACGACTTCATGCGGCGCAGCGTGGACCCGTTCATGCGCGGACCGTTCAACCAGTTCGCCGAGGGACGTCACGGAGGCGCGTTCACGTTCACCACCGGACAGGGAGGTTTCCTGCAGGTGTTCCTCTACGGTTTCAGCGGGATGCGCTGGCGTGAGGACCGACTCAGGCTCGAACCGACCTTGCCACCTCAGTTGGACGGCCTCACCCTGCGCCGGATGTTGTGGCAGGGACGCGAGTTCGACGTCGAGATCGGCCCGGAGCACACCACGGTCACGCTGACCGGAGGTCTCCCGACGCAAGTAGAGGTCGCGGGCGCGACACACACACTGCGTCAGGGCGCACCACTGATCCTGCCGACCCGCCGGCCTGACCTGCTGCCCACCAGTGACCTCGCCGGCACGTCGAGGAGAGTGTGACCGCAAGCTCGCGGTCCCTCTCCGCGTCCATCAGCGCCGCGACAGGCAATCCGGCCACCGCCTGACCATCCACCTTGCGGTTGCTGCTCGCCGCAAGTTGGTTATCACCGAAGCCGTAGTGGCGGCGCATCAGGCCCAGGGCAACAAGCAACTGCGACTGGTGGCCCGCGGACGCGAAGGGGGCCCACGGATCCCTGAGCGAAGCGGTGCCGCCCGCCTGCGACACCTTGGTCCGCAGCCCGAGCGGTTCGGCAACGTGGCCAAGGCCATCGCGCTTGTGGGCGTACCCCCGCAGGCAACGGCGTTTGATGCACCGTCTCGACAGTTTCCCAGGAGATCGAACTCATGAGTTCAGAAGCACACCGGAACCCGGTAACTGCGTGCCGGGGGCCGGGATCGGAGTCCTCCTCTCGCCCAGAGCGCCCCGCGGGCTCAGCGGCCACGACCTCGCCGGCATACCGGGACTCTTCGAGACCGCTCGAGGAACGCCTCGAGGATCTGCTCGCCCGCATGACGCTGCCGGAAAAGGTCGGCCAGATGCTGCAGCTGGACGCCCGGAGCGACTTGGAGGAGGTCGTGGCCACGAAGCTGGCCGGGTCGATCTTGCATGCCTCGCCCGAGCGCATGCTCGCTGCCGTCGAGCTGGCGGCAGCCACCAGGCTGGGCATCCCGCTGCTCGTCGCTGACGACTGCATCCACGGCCACTCGTTCTGGCCGGGTGCCACGATCTTCCCCACGCAGTTGGGGATGGCCTGCACTTGGGACACCGAGCTCGTTGAGCGCATGGCCCGGGCCACCGCGGTAGAAGTCGCCGCGACGGGCATCCACTGGACCTTCTCGCCGGTGCTGTGCATCACCCGCGACCTGCGATGGGGCCGTGTGAACGAGACCTTCGGGGAGGACCCGCTGCTCATCGGGGAGCTGGGCGCCGCGATGGTCCGCGGGTATCAGGGAGCGGGACTGGACGACCCGACAGCAGTTCTGGCCTGCGCCAAGCACTTCGCGGGCTACTCGGAGACGCAGGGCGGACGCGACGCGAGCGAGGCGGACCTGAGCCGGCGCAAGCTGCGCGCATGGTTCCTGCCGCCGTTCGAGAGGGTTGCTCGCGAGGGCTGCCGCACGTTCATGCTCGGCTACCAGGCGATGGACGGGGTCCCGATCACGGCGAACAGGTGGCTCCTGAACGACGTCCTCAAGGGCGAATGGGAGTTCACCGGCACGCTCGTGACCGACTGGGACAACGTGGGCCGGATGGTGTGGGAGCAGAAGGTCTGCGCAGATGCCGTAGAAGCTGCAGTGGTCGCGGTGCAGGCCGGAAACGACCTGGTGATGACCACGCCGGACTTCTTCGAGGCCGCCCAGGAAGCAGTCGCGCAGGGGCGGCTAAGTGAGGAGACGATCGACGAGGCGGTCCGGCGGATCCTGAAACTCAAACTGGAACTGGGCCTGTTCGAGAACCCCCGCGCGCCGGACCGGACACGCCAGGCCGACGTGATCGGGTGCGCCGAGCACACCGCCCTCAACCTAGAACTCGCCCGAAGGTCCCTGGTGCTGTTGCGCAACGACGGCACCTTGCCCCTCGACGGCGGACTGACCATAGACGGTCAGGGCCACACCGTCACCGCTGGGGGCCCTCGCACGATCGCCGTGATCGGTCCCAACGGCGACGACCCGCAGGCCATGCTCGGCGACTGGGCCGGCGCATCGGGCCAAGTGGACTGGATGCCGGACGGACACCCGCGCGAGACCGTCACGACGGTGCTCGACGGGTTCCGCGCAGCCGTTCCCGACGGGTGGACGGTCACCTACGCCCGCGGCGCCGACATCGAGCGTCTCGTGCCGGACCCACAAGGACCGGTGTACCCCGACGGACAGCCACGTCCGCCCCTGCTTGCGCCCGCGCCCGTGGACGACGCTCTGATCGCGGAGGCGGTGAGCCTCGCGCGCGCGGCTGATTACGTTGTCGCCGTTGTCGGAGACACCGTTGCATTGACGGGTGAAAGTTGCTCGACCGCGACCCTGGAGCTGCAGGGCGGACAGGTCGCCCTCCTCGAGGCGCTCGTCGCCACCGGCACACCCGTCGTCGTGGTGCTGGTCCACGGCAAGCCCTCGGTACTCCCCGATGCCGCGCTGGCGGCGGCAGCGCTGATCGAGGCGTTCAACCCAGGCATGCGAGGCGGTCAGGCGGTGGCCGAGCTCGTCCTCGGTCTCATCGAGCCGTCGGGACGCCTGCCCCTGTCCGTGCCACGCCATGTCGGGCAGCAGCCTGTCTACTACAACCAGGTGCGCGGCCAGCATGGTGACCGTTACGCCGACCTGACCCAGGAACCACTCTTCGTCTTCGGGGAGGGCCTGTCCTACAGCACCATCGAGTACACCGACCTGGCCATCCTCGACGAAGTCGTCGCCTTGGACGGAGTGGTTCGCGCCGAGGTAACCGTCTCCAACACCGGCACTCGACCGGTACTGGAGACCGTGCAGGCCTACATCAGCGACCTGATCACGAGCGTCACGTGGGCACAGCAGGAACTCAAGGCCTGGCGGCAGGTCGCGATCCCACCCGGTGACAGCGTGCGCGTCCGGTTGGCGATCCCCGCCGCGGCATGCTCCCTGGTCGATGCCGAAGGGCGCCGGATCGTCGAGCCCGGAGCGTTCCACCTGCTCGTCGGCCACAGCTCACGCGCCGCCGACTTGCTTCGCGCCCGTTTCACCCTCAGCCAGCCATGACATCCGCCACGCTGCCACGGTTCAACGAGCTGCGGTGCCTCGTCGCTGTGATGGGGGACCGCGGCGTGGCGCCGCACATCGTCCAGCTGGCACGACGACGCCCAAACCAGTGGTGAAGATGGATTGGCTGCGACCTGAGCAGCTCAGCCCTGTTCCAGTGTTCCCGAGGTCCGTCACGCGGCAGCCGGTTGTGAAGCCCCTGTGATGCAGACCTTGCACCGGAACGTGCGCCGCGCCGCGCCAACACCCTGGAGTCGTGACAGTTCCTGCTCGCCCTGGTGCTGATCGACGACCCCGACAAGCGAACGACGGCAGGTGCGTTGCAGGAGTTCACCACCAAATACAGCACCTGCCAGGCCCTGTTGAACGCTGGCGCCCTGCTCATCATGGCCGCCACGATCCTCGTGTTCCTGTTCCGGCAAACCCACTTCGTCAGGGCGCCGCTCCAGCGCTCGATCAAGGGCTGACACCCACCCCCACCGCTCTTCAGAACAGTCAGGACCGAGCAACATGAGCAACCCGGCCCCCACGAACGACTCCGCGAACGACGCCTGGTGGCGCTCCGCCGCGATCTACCAGGTCTACATACGCAGCTTCGCTGACGGCGACGGCGACGGAACCGGCGACATCGCCGGCCTCCGCTCCCGCCTGCAGTACCTGGCCTACCTCGGTGTGGACGCGATCTGGATCACCCCCTGGTACCCGTCCCCGCTGGCCGACGGCGGCTACGACGTCTCCGACTACCAAGGCATCCACCCCACGTACGGCACCCTCGACGAGGCCCGGAAGCTGATCACCGAGGCCCACGAACTCGGCCTGCGGGTGATCCTGGACCTTGTCCCCAACCACACCTCCGACCAGCACGCCTGGTTCCAGCACCACTCGCCGCCGGCCCCGGCTCACCGGAGCGGGCCCGGTACGTCTTCCGCGACGGCCGGGGCGAGGACGGCTCGCTGCCGCCCAACGACTGGTACGCGGCCCTTCGGCAGACGTACCTGGACCCGGACCGACGACGGCCAGTGGTACCTCCACCTCTTCGCGCCCGAACAGCCCGACCTGAACTGAGACAACCCGGAGGTCCGGGCCGAGTTCGAGTCGATCCTGCGCTTCTGGTTCGACCTGGGTGTCGACGGCTTCCGTATCGACGTCGCCCACGGCATGGTCAAGGACCAGGCTCTGCCCGACCTCGACCTGACCGAGTTCTCGGTCCTGACGGCGGAGGGCCAGGAGGACCACCCCCACTGGGACCACGACGGAATCCACGATCTTCCGCAGCTGGCGGGCCATCGCCGGCAGCTACCCCGACCCCCGCGTCCTCGTCGCCGAGGCCCACGTCCGCCCCGGCCGCATGCCCGACTACCTCCGCGGCGACGAGCTCCACACCGCCTTCAACTTCGACTTCCTCAAGTGCCCCCTGGAAGCCAACAAGCTGCGCGAGGTCATCGACCGCAGCATCACCAGCCTCGCCACGGTCGGCGCCCCCGCCACCTGGGTCCTCTCCAACCACGACGAGACGCGCCACGTCACCCGCTACGGCCGCGCCGACACCGGGGCAGACCCTGTTCCGGAACCGGCCGATCCCCAGTGACCTCGCCCTCGGCACCCGCCGCGCCCGAGCGGCCGCCCTCCTTATGTTCGCCCGCCCCGGCGGGGCGTACATCTACCAGGGCGAGGAACTGGGCCTCTACGAGGTCGAAGACATCCCGGAAGAACTCCTCCAGGACCCCACCTGGGAACGCTCGGCCCACCGATCCGTGGCCGCGACGGCTGCCGTGTCCCCCTCCCCCGGACCGGCGACACCCCGCCCTTCGACTTCAGCACCTCCGTGTCCGCTACGCCCTGGCTGCCCCAGCCCGAGGACTGGAAGTCCTACACCGCCGAAGCCAACCAGGCCGACCGCACCTCCATGCTCCAGCTGTACCGCTCCGCCCTGCGCCTGCGCCGCACCCACCCCAGCCTGCGGGGCGAAGAGTTCCGTTGGCTGGACGGTCCGGCCGACACACTCCTCTTCGAACGCGGCAACGGCCTCCTGTGCGCGGTCAACCTCTCCGACCAGCCGATACCACTTCCCGACGCCTGCGGCCCCTCCTCGCCTCAGGACCGCTGACCAAGGACGGGCTGCTGCCCCCCGACACCACGGTCCTGCTGCACCAGGACTGATGCGCCCTGGCGCACCCGAATCCACCAGGGCCTGTCCGGTGTTCCTCCCCGCCGACCGGACAGGCCCTGGTCCCCACCCATGTGCTCGGACGGGCCGTGGCCGTTCGTCCGACAGCCGGGCGTAATGGGCGGTCATTGCGTGCGGGGTGGTCGAGCAGTGGGCAGCTCAGTGGGCCTGCGTACTTTTTTGTCATCGATGCTCTCGCTGCGGCGTGCGAACTCGGCGAGACGCGCCCCGGCCTCGACCTCGAACAGGCCGGTCCAAACTTGATCATCGCCGTCGTGGACGGCCGCCAGGTGTAGTGGCTGCTAGCGCCCGACACCGCCCCCGGAACTCCTTGCGGCGATCGAACGGTTCACATGCCGATCGTTCAACCGTTGGCCTCAGCAGCAACTGTCGCTCAGGTCAGCGGCACGCTACGGCTGTTGAGGGGGTGACCCGGTCGGCCTCGCTCAGAGGCTGCGCCTGCAGTCTGCCGCCTGGTACCGGCGGTTCAGCGGCCGGTACCGATGCTGGTGGCCTTGGCCTGAAGGGTCAGTCGATATCGATGAGGAACTTGACGAACTTCCACGCCGCGTCCGGGTTCTTGGCGTCCTTGAAGACCGCCAGGTCGCTGCCACTGGCCAGGCCGGCGGACCGCTCGCCCTGCGGCAGGGGCATGGTCTTCCACTTGCCGTCCAACTCGGGAGCATTGAGGTGGAGGTTGCCACCAATGCTTGCGCCCTGCTGCACGGTGGCGATCAGCCCGTTCTGGAAGTCCTGCCCGGAGTCGGTCTTGTCGTTCGGTGACAGGCCGTTCTTGAAGATGCTGCTGTAGTACTCCAGGGCCTTGGCGACCGCGGGTGAGTCGAAGGTGAACTTCCTGGCGGGGGCGTCGTAGATGTCGCCGCCCTGCTGCCACACCATCGGCAGCCAGAACCGCCAGGAGCTGAGGCCGGTCTGCAGCTGGGTGGCGTGGCGCAGCTTGGGGTTCTTCTTGCCCGCGGTGGCTTGGATGGCCTTCAGTTCCTTCAGGTACCCGGTCCAGTCGTCGGCCGGGGCGCCTTTGATGCCGGCCTTTGCGGTGATGTCGGTGCGGTAGTAGATCACGGAGGTGTCGGCGGTGAACGGAACGCCGTAAGAAGTGCCCTTGTACGTCGTGGTGTCCCACGACCCCGGGAAGAACAGCCACGGTCTGATCGAGGCCGGGGTGGCCTGCAAGCCGTTCGTGGCGGCCATCTCCGTCATCCAGCTGGAGTCGACCAGTGAAAGGTCGGGGGTGTTGCCGCTGGCGGTCGCGGTGGTCAGCTTCTCGTGCGCGGCGTCCCGCGGGACTGCGGTGATTTGCACTGTCACGCCGGGGTTCTGCTGCTCGAACTTCTTCGCCGGGCTCTGCAGGTCCTTGTCGGCCTTGTCGCCCATGGACCACATGACCAGCCGGCCCTTACCGCTGCCGCTCTTCCCCGGGGCGTCGGCGTTCGTGGAGTCGTCTGTCAGGCCGCAGCCGGCGGCCAGCAGAGCCACTGCGACGGTGGCGCGGGCTATCGGCAGGGTTCTGGTTGTGGGACGGGTGGTGCGCACGGACGGGGCTCCTTGCTGAACGGGCGGTGCGGAACGAGAGAGTGGCGGAAACCAGTGGGGTGGGATCGATGGTGCCGCCGGATGGGCTCGCTGGGCGGCGGTCCTCGGTGGTCGGTCCTTCGGCTGTGGGGAGTTCGGTCGAACCACGAGCGAGGTCATGTGCGAGGCCACCAGCCACCCGACCGAGCAGACCGCGATGTCGGAGGGAGGTCGAACGCGGCCCGGCCGTCATCGCGTTCGACGTGGCTCAGGCGGTGGGCAGGTGCGGGCGGACGCGGCGAACCGGTTGCCGTCGGCTCTCACCGGAGCACGGGTGATTACCTGTCGATCGCCGTACGAAGCTGTCCTCGGTGGTGACCGGTTCGCGGATCAACCGGAGATGCGGCTGGCTGCCGAGTAGGGCGGTGGCCTGGTGCAGAGACTCGCTCGCGGTCAGGATCACCAACGCGTCGGCGAGGGACTGAAGATGGGCGGACACTGCGCGGCGCCTTGGTCAGGCACTGCGTCCTCGGCATCCTCTCGGCCGGAGAGCCCGGATGCCACCGGCCGAGGAGTGGGCGGGCCGGCCCGGTCTGCCCTGACTTACAGACCGGGCCGGCGGCTACGGCGATTGCGGGTCGGTTGGATCCGCGCTCGGCCTGTTTAGGATTCGCATTGCGTCGCGTCGCCTGCCGGGTGCCTGGTGGGCACCTTCAGCGCTGTGCCGGGCTTGACCTTGCGCACGTCGTCGCTGCCGATGCCGACGCGCACGGGAAGCGGCTTGCCGGAGCGCAGGGTCAGCTTCGTCGTCTGCTGGCCGACAGACAGGTCGAACGTGCGCCCCTGCCATTTCACCCCGGTGATGTTGACGCCCGGCAGCTGCGGCGGCAGGAAGGGGTCGATGGTGACGGCGTCGGTTCCCCAGCGCATCCCGGTGAAGCCGTAGAGGAACTCCTGCAGGTAGCCGCCCTGGCCGGTGGTGAAGTTGAACGCCCCGCCGTTGCGGGTCTCGTACCACTGGTTGAACGGTGCGGCCTGGTACGGCTCCACGCTGTTGCGCAGGTAGTCGTAGACCTGGCAGCCCGGCGATCCGAGAGCCGCGCCGTTGATGGCGGCGATCGCGTCCGTCATGGACGGGCCGTTGGGGTCGGTGTGCTCCTTGTAGTAGTCGAGGTCGTTCTGGGCCAGGCTGGGCGACATCGGCACAGCCCACGGATACTGCAGCAGGGTGACGTCGGCCTGCTTGACGATCTGGCCGTTGTAGCCGTCGAACTCGGGGTGGATGTTGAGCTTCGTGTCCACCGGGATCTTCAGGCCGTCGGCGACCTTCTTCCACACCGGGTCGGCGGTCCGGCCCACGAGGTGCGCGGCGCGGATCGCGATGCGCAGTGACGCCTGCGCGCCGGCGTTGGTGGTCACGCTGTTGTCGACCGGGTAGTGGTACTCGTCCGGTCCCATGACGTCGTTGATGTCGTAGCCGCCGGAGGAGTTGGGTACGGCGCGGGTGGCCCAGTAGTCGGCGATGCCCTTCAGCACCGGCCATGCCTTGTCCCGCAGCCACGCCTTGTCGCCGCTCGCCTGGTAGTACTGCCACTGAGCCAGGGCGATGTCGGAGTTGATGTGGACCTCGTACGTGCCCCAGGGGTCGGGGGCGGTCTCCTTGCCGGTCAGCGCGCTTTCCCAGGCGAACTTGGCGCCCTTGATCGGCTGGCTGGGCGTGGACAGCTTGGCGGCGTTCGCCTCGGCCGCGGACAGCAGCTTCTGCCGGTAGGTGTTCGCCCCGTTGGCGATATCGGGGTACTGGGCGAGCAGCGCCGGGTACATCCAGGTCTCCATGTCCCAGAACACGTGACCGCTATAGCCGTCCGAGGACAGTCCACCCGGGCCGGTGCTCCAATCGACCCCGGCGCGCATGCTCGCCAGCAGGTAGAACATCGACGCGCGGATCTGCGCCGTCATGGCGGTGTCACCCGGAATCGAGATGTCCGACTTCCACAGGCGTGACCATGCCTTGTTGTTGCGGTCGATCGCCGTCCGGTAACCGGCTTCGGCGGCGCGGGCCGCAGTGTCCGCGGCGGCCTGCTGCGGGGTCGCGTCCTTCAGCGGCCGGTCGGTGTCGACGTTGGAGGCCACGCCCACGTACTTGGTGATCCGGTACGTCTGGCCGGCGCGGACCGGGAACGCGGCGCTCTGTGCGGCGCTGCCGTCGTCGGGTACGGCCATCGCCTTGGTCGGCACGGCCTTGTCGTTGACGCGCAGCACGGAGTTCAGGCCGGCGGTGGCGAGTTTTCCGGCGGTGACGACGGTCGTCGAGAGCGTCGCGTTCTTGCCGTCCACGCGCGGGTTCGTGGTCGAGGCGCGGTGCAGGCCCCGGCCGTCGAACTGGTCCACGACGGTGGCCGTTCCGCTCCAGTGCGGTACGGCGCGCACGTTCACCGTGCCCAGGTGGCCTTCGGCGCGGTTGGCGTTGACCTCGTAGGCGAAGCTGGTCGTGTCGCCTGCGGGTGAGGTCCAGTCGAACGACGTGCTCAGCACCCCGGTGCGCAGGTCAAGGGACTGCCGGTATTTGCTGGCGGTGCCGACCGTCAGGGGGGCTATGCCGGTGGGTGGCTGTGCGCCTTCCGGATACGCCGCGAGGTAGTCGACGTTCACCCGCGCCGTGTCACCCTCCTTGACGGTGATCGCGAGTGTGTTCGCGCCCGCCTTCAGCATCACCGGCAGGGTCATCACCGCCCACTTGTCCCAACCGCCCGAGTCGGGAACGGTCAGTTGCTGGAGCGTGCCGTTGACGTCGAGGTGGATGGTCTGCGGGGTGCCGCTGCCGTTGGCGTACCGGATGGCCAGCGTGGCCTTGCCGGCCGGCGCGTCACGGATCGGGACGACGCCGGTGCCGCCGACCGTCGGCCCGCCGGTGTTCAAGCCTGCCAGGTAGCCGCCCACGATCCCACCAGGATGGGAGTTCTCGACGAACGCGCCGCCGGAGATCTTCCCGTACGCGGCCGGGCAGAGCTGGTTGAACCCGCAGGACCAGGCGCCGATGCCGTAGACACCGCCGTCGCCGCCGCGGCCGAAGCCGAGTGTGGTCCAGGTCGGCAGGCTGGCTCGCTCCTCGGCCCCTTCCCAGGGAGCGCCGTAGAAGCCGGCCAGCTGGGACTGGGTGGTGATGGGCACGCTGCCGTATCCGTGGCCCGCCGCGGGCACCCGCGCGGCGAGGTAGCCGTTGCCGACGAACGTCGGGGAGTAGTTCTTCGAGGTGTCGGTCGTGCTCAGTACCCAGCCGCCGTCGCCGGTCTTACCCAGTTCGGGCGTGGACGAGGCGGGCACGGCTGCCGTGCCCAGGAGCAGGCCGGCGAGGGCCAGCCCGATGGACGCTGTCCTCCTGGTGGTGCGTGCGCGGGCGCGTGGGCGGACGGTCGCCGACGGCACCATCGACTGCGCGGTCCCAAGGCGTACGCTCGCGTCGGCTCTGGCGCGGGCACCCGGGCTGATCACCATGGATACCGCTGACGCCGCGGTTGTTGCCGCGGCCGTGAATCGGGCCCAGGCCGAGCTGCGGCGCGAGGTACCGGGCCTCGTTCCTGCGTCGCCTGCGGTCTCACCGTATTCCTTCATCGAAATGCCACCTCCTCGGGGTGGAACGTGTGGCTGTGCCACGACGGCCTGCCGATGCGGCTCGCAGAGCGGCGTCGCCGTGCAGGACACAGACCACGAGGGGAATGTGGGGGGAGTCGGGGGGTGGGTCTGGGGTCAGGCCGAGCGGTTGGTGAAAATCGCAGCTGCGCCGGCGGGCAGCCGGTAGCTGTACGTTGTGCCGCCCCACGGGAGGTCGAACGTGGCCGGGCTCGTGCCGGAGTTGTAGACCGCTGTCAGCCGGGTGCCGTCGGGCAGTGCCGCGCTCTTTCGCTGCAGGCCGTGGTCTGTCGCCGCGGGGGAAGGGGCGGCCTTGCCGTCGGGGGCGAGGACGGACAGCTCGTGGATGGACCACCAGCTGCCGGAGTCGGCCGTGTTGGTCACCCGGATGTAGCGGGCGGTGGTGGAGGGCAGCAGGATCCGGGTCACCGTGCTGCCGGCACCGACGGCGGTCGGCTTGCTCCAGGTGGTGCCGTCGTCGGAGGTGGACACCTCGTACTGGCGGACGTAGTCACCGGACGAGGCGCTGGTGTCCAGGACGACCTGGTCGAAGGTCTGGGTGGAGCCCAGGTCGAGCTGGAACCAGTCGCCCGGCTGCATGCCGTGACCGGAGCTCCAGCGGGTGGCCGGGTCGCCGTCGATGGCCTGGGATGGGGGGCCGTCCGAGCTGCTCGCGGAGGCTGTTGCCTGCCAGCCGTCGCGGGACAGGGGCGCCTCGCCGGTGGGCGGGGTGAGGGAGGCGCCGGTGGGCAGGGTGTAGCCGACCCACTGGTCGCCGATGCGGACCTGGGGCTGCTGGGCGAGCAGGCTGCTGTCGTAGCTGATCAGGGCCTTGCTGCCGTCCGGGTTGCGGAAGGGGAGGTCGACGGAGCCGATAGTGGCGGGGTCGGTGCTGCCGCTCTGGTTGCCGGTCCAGGTGAACGTCGCGGCTGCCTTCGCGGCCAGGGTGTAAGTGAAGTGGCGGTTGCCCCAGCCGACGGTGAAGGTGCGTGCGCTTGTACCCGAGTTGAAGGTAACAAGCGCGGTGGAGCCGTCGGGATTGGTGAAGGCGACGTCCTCGATGCTGCCCTTGCCGAGGGTGTTGGAGGCGATGCGGCGCGCGCCCGGCTGGACGAACTTGCTGGCCTGGGCGAGCCCCCAGTAGTCGGCCGTCGGCGTGTACGTCCACTTGCCGTCGGTGTTCGGCGCGACCGTCACCACCGGGCGGCAGCCCTGGCATCCGTTGTTTCTGGGGCCGCCGTCGGTGTCCAGTGCCATGTTCCAGCGGACGATGCTCTTAGCCCAGTTCCGGGGTCCGTTGATGACGTTGTCCATGGCGCCGGCGAAGCCGCCCTGTTCGTCGCCCTCCCAGGTGCCGCCGGAGCACTCGCTCTGGAAGGCGGGCTCGTTGGGGTAGTCGTTGTGGACGACGCTCTGCGCCGTCACGTCACCGGCGTAGCAGTGCCATGCCGTACCGGCGACGTCCCGTGCGGCGGCCGGGTCGGTGTACAGGGACTCGGGGTGGCTGGTGACGTCCCAGTTGTGGTCGTAGCCCAGGATGCGGGTGGACAGGCCCTGCTTGCGCAGCGTCGGGGCCAGGTAGCCGGTGACGAAGGTCTTCGCCTGGTCGGCGGGCATCGACATGCCCGGGTAGGTGGACGGCTCGTACAGCGGCTCGTTCTGCGGGGTGACGTAGCGCACCGGCACCCCGGCTGCCGCGTACGCCTTGAGGAACTTCGCGAAGTAGTCGGCGTACGCCTGGTAAGCCTCCGGCTTGAGCTGACCCTTGACCATCGAGCCGCTGGTCTTCATCCAGCCCGGCGCGCTCCACGGGGTGGCCATGACGGTCAACCGCGGGTTGATCCGGCCGGCCTGCTTCAGCAGGGGGATGGTGTACGACCGGTCGTGGTCGATGCTGAAGTGCGCGAGCGTGGGGTCGCTCTGGCCGGCGGGCATGTCGTCGTAGGAGTAGTTGCCGCTCACGGCGAAGTCACTGGCGCCCATCGGCTGGCGCAGGACACTCAGGCCGATGCCGTCGTGGCGGCTGAACAGATCGCGCATCAGGGCGTTGCGCTGCGCGGTGTCGAGCTTGGTGCCGACCAGCCAGGCGGAGGAGTCAGTGAACGAGGCCCCGAAGCCCTCTATCGGCTGGTACGTGCGGGTGCTGTCCACGGTGATCGTCGAGCCGGACGACCCGTCGGGCACGGGACCTGCCTTCCAGGTCACCGGAGCCTGCTTGGCCAGGTGGGTGTCGGTGGACAGGTCGGTGAGCCAGACCTGCGCCTTGCTGAGTGCGGGAGTGGCTGAGGCGGGTGTGGCTGCCGGGAGGACGGAGAGCGTGGCGAGCAGGGTCGTGGCGGCTGCGAGAGTGGGCCGACGTCGTTGCCGGAGGGTGGGTCTCATGGCGGCTCCTTGCGTGTGCTGCAGTGCTGGACTGCGGTGGTGCGAAGCCGGCGCGTTGGGGCCAGGTAAGGGCGCCGGAGCAGGGGGTCACTTCAGGCCGGTGGTGGCGATACCGGCGACGAAGTGGCGCTGGAAGAGCAGGAAGACGACGGTCACCGGGAGCAGGACGACGACGGCGCCGGCGAGGAGAATGCCGAAGCGGGTGAAGTCCTGTCCGCTGCTTGCCAGGGCGAGGCCGACGGGGAGGGTGTACTGGCTCTCGTTCTGGGCCACGACCAGGGGCCACAGGAAGTTGTTCCAGGAGCCGAGGAAGGTGATGATCCCGAGCGTGGCGAGGGCCGGTTTGGTCAGCGGGAGGATGATCTTCCAGAAGATGGCCAGTTCGCGGCAGCCGTCGACGCGGGCGGCGTCGATGAGTTCGTCGGGGAGGGTGGAGATGAACTGCCGCATCAGGAACACACCGAACGGGGTGGCGAGGAACGGCAGGATCAGCCCGAGCAGGGAGCCGGTCAGCTTCATGTTGGCCACCAGGACGTACAGCGGTACGAAGGTGACCAGGCCCGGGACCATGAGGGTCGCGATGACCACGGTGAACACGGCCCGCTGTCCCCGGAACTCGAGCTTGGCCAGGGCGTAGCCGAGCATTGAGCAGAAGATCAGGTTCCCGGCGGTGACGGCCAGGGCCACGATCACGGAGTTGGCGAACATCCTCGTGAAGTCCAGGCTGCCGAACAGCTCCTGGAAGTTCGTGAGCGTGGGCCGGGTGGGGATCAGGTCGGGCGGGATCTTGCGGATGTCCGCCTCGGGCTTGAACGACCCGGACAGCATCCACAGGAACGGCGTGACCATCAGCAGCAGGAGGCCGGAGAGTGGCAGGTACAGCCACGGGCGGCCCCACTCCTGGCGGATGCGGCGGCGCCGTACGGACTTCTGTACAGCGAGATCGATCGTGGTCGTGGTCATGGGGCATCAGTCCTTGTCGCGCAGGACGCGGAACTGCAGCACGGTCAGCGCGATGATGAGAACGAAGACGACGTAGCCGGCGGCCGATGCGATGTCGTAGTTGCCGTTGCCGAACTGCTTGTAGGCGTACAGCGTGGCCGACAGGGTGGAGTCCAGCGGTCCGCCGTCGCTCATGACGAACGGCTCGTCGAAGAACTGCAGGTAGCCGATGCCGGTGGTGACAGCGGTGAGGAGCAGGGCCGGGCGCAGGAGCGGGAAGGTGACCCGCCAGAACCGCTGCCAGGGGCCGGCGCCGTCGAGTTCGGCGGCCTCCATCAGAGATTGAGGCACGGACTGCAGCCCCGCCAGCATGATGATCATGACCGTGCCGAGATTGCGCCACACGGCCATCAGGATCATGACGGGCAGGGCGAAGCGGGTGTCGGCCAGCCAGGCCGGGCCGTCGATGCCGAACCAGGCGAGGACGGTGTTCACCAGGCCCGCGTGGGGCTCGAGGAGGGTTTTCCACACCACGGCGACGGCCACGATGCTGGTGATCACCGGCAGGTAGAAGCCGACTCGGAAGACGGCGCGGAAGCGTCGGATGCCGCGATCGAGTGCGACTGCCGCGGCGAGCCCGGCGGCCAGTGTCAGGGGCAGGGCCGCCAGGACGAACACGGCGGTGTTGCGCAGGGCGGTGAAGAACGTCGGGTCCTGGAAGAGCCGGACGTAGTTGTCGAGGCCGACGAACGACACGTTGAGCGGGGTGCGCAGGTCGGCGCTCTTGGTGTCGGTCAGGCTCATCAGCGTCGACCAGACGACCGGCAGCAGCATGAAGGCGAGGAACAGGGCGAGGAACGGGGCGGCGAGGATCCACGCGGCGCGGGCCTGGCGTCCCCGGGCGGTGCTGCGCGACGAGGGGGTGCCGCGGCGGGCCGCCGGTTGCTTGTCGGTGGCCGCCCGCTTCTGGGTGCCCTGCCCGGCGATGGTGCTGGTGGGCATGGTTGTCATCCGTCCGTACGAGGGATGCGGCGGCGGTTCAGCGGCCGGTGCCGATGCTGGTGGCCTTGGACTGCAGGGTCTTCTGCACCTCGGCGACGGTGGCCTTGCCGTAGGCGAGCTTCTCCAGCTCGGAGTCGATGGCGTCGGCGATCTGCTGCCAGGTGGTGATCGCGGGCGGGGCCTTGGTGACCTTCAGCTGGGTCTCGAAGGCGGCCATCTTCGGGTTGTCGCCCAGGTGGCCCTCCGACCAGGACTGGACGGCGGCAGGCAGGTTGCCGGAGGCGTCCGCGTACTCGGCGAGATTCTTCGGCTCGGTCAGGAACCGGACGAACTTCCAGGCAGCGTCGGCGTTCTTGGCCTCCTTGAAGACCGCCAGGTCGCTGCCGCCGGCCAGGCCGGCCGACTGCGTGCCCTTCGGCAGCGGCATGGTCTGCCACTTGCTGTCCAGCTGGGGTGCGTTCTTGTGGAGGTCGCCGCTCATGCTGGGGCCCTGCTGCACGGTGCCGATCAGCGCGTTCTGGAGGTTCTGGCGGGCGTCGGTCTTGTCGTTCGGCGACAGCTTGTCCTTGAAGAAGCCGCTGTAGTACTCCAGGGCCTTGGTGACGGCGGGCGTGTCGAACGTGAACTTCCTCGCGTCGGCGTCGTAGATGTCACCGCCCTCCTGCCACACCATCGGCAGCCAGAACAGCCAGGAGTTGAAGCCGACCTGCAGCTGAGTGGCGTTGCGCAGCTTGGGGTTCTGCTTGCCCGCGGTGGCCTGGATGGTCTTGAGGTCCTTCAGGTAGCCGGCCCAGTCGCCGGCGGGGGCGCCCTTAATGCCGGCCTTGGTGGTGATGTCGGTGCGGTAGTAGATCACCGAGGTGTCGGCGATGAACGGAACGCCGTAGGAGGTGTCCTTGTACTTGGTCGTGTCCCACTGGCCGGGGAAGAAGGCGGACTCCTTGAACGAGGCCGGGGTGGCCTGGAAGCCGTTCATGGAGGCCATCTCGGCCATCCAGGTGGAGCCGATGAGCGACATGTCGGGGGTGTTGCCGCCGGCGATCGCGGTGGTGAGCTTCTCGTGGGCGGCGTCCCACGGCACCGCGGTGATCTGCACCGTCACGCCGGGGTTCTGCTGCTCGAACTTCTTCGCCAGGCTCTGCAAGTCCTTGTCGGCCTTGTCGCCCATGGACCACATGACCAGCTTGCCCTTAGCCTTGCCGCTGCTGATCTTCGCCGGAGCGTTGTCGGCGGCCGAGGAGTCGTCGCTGCGGCCGCAGCCGGTGGCCAGCAGGGCCGCCGCGACGGTGGCGCAGGCTATCTGGAGGGTTCTGGTGGTGGTGCGGGACGTGCTCATGGTGCGGCTCCTTGCTGAGGGGCGGGGAGAGAAGGAAGCGGGCAGCGGGGAACAAAGGGGGCGGCGGGTGGGTCAAGCTGCGGCGGGGAAACCGCCGTCGTCAATGACGAGTTCGGCCATTAGGCGCAGATCACGGCTGGAGCGTCCGATGCGCAGCCGGTAGCGGCCCGGCGGAGTGTGCCAACGGCCCCTACTTGTGTCCCAGACCCGGAAGGCGCGGGCGGGCACGTGCAGGTCGGCGGTGGCACGGGCACCTGCTGCCGCATGGACGGTCGCGAAGCCGGCGAGCAGGCGCACGGGCCGGTCGAGGCTGTCCTGCGGCGGCTCCAGGTAGACCTGGACGACCTCACGACCGGCCCGGGGCCCGGTGTTGGTCAGTTCCACGGTCAGCTTGAGCCCGTCTCCGCCCGCGGGGTCGGGCAGATCGGCGGAGACGGACGACTGTGAGAGGGCCACGGACTCGTACGCCCACCGGGTCCAGCCGAGTCCGTGGCCGAAGGGGAAGGCCGGGGCGAGGCCGCCTTTGTCCCAGGCCCGGTGGCCGATGTGGACGCCCTCGCTGTAGTGCACGATGCCGTCGCGGGGACGGGCGTCGGGGACGGGAACGTCCTCGGCCCGGGCGGGCAGCGTCCAGGGCAGCCGGCCCGACGGCTCGATCCGGCCCAGCAGGACATCGGCCAGGGCATGCCCGGCCTCCTGACCCGGCAGCCACGCCCACAACAGGGCCGGTGCCTCGTCGGCCCAGGGCAGCAGCACGGGCGCGCCGGCGTTGACGACCACGATCGTGCGCGGGTTGGCGGCGAGCACTTTGCGAACCAGTTCGTTCTGGTGGCCGGGCAGGTCGAGGGCGGTGCGGTCCCAGCCCTCGGACTCGACCTCCTCGTTGGTGCCCACGACGACCACGGCGGCATCGGCGGCCTGGGCCGCGGCGGCGGCTTCGGCGATCTCTTCGTACGGTGTCGGCCCCGGCGGGGCGTGGCGCAGTTGGGCGGTGACGAAGCGGTCGTAGCCGCTCGGCTCCACTACGGTCAGATCGGCGGTCAGGGTGATGCGGCGGGGCTGTGGCCCGGCCTCCAGGTCGATGTGCCTCAGGGGCGGGTTGCTGTGGGTGGAGTCGAGGATCAGCTCCACGCCCCGGTCGTCGTCTCCGGAGAGGATCTCCTCGCCGTCCACGGTCACGCTGTAGCGGCCGACGCACCCGATCTCCAAGCGGTGCGTCCCGGGCTCGGTGAGGGTCAGTACGGTGTGCAGCACCACGCGGTGCGTTTCCGGCCCGAAGTCGCCGTATCCGCTCCAGTCGCCGCAGGGGCGTATCTCGCCGCCGACGCGGTTGCCGTCGGCGTCGAGGTAGTCGGCGCGCACGCCGGCGGCGCCGGTCTCGGGATCGGTGAACTGTGCGGCGGACAGGTACGGCGGGCGCAGGCGGGAGTCGCCGCCGCGGTGCACGGACAGGTGCACGTCCTCGGGGAGTGCGGCGCGCAGTCCGTCCTCGAGGGACACGGTGCGCACTGCCGGGACGAAGGCGCTGCCGCCGCCCTGGAGGTACGGCGCCACGGCGTTGGGGCCGATCAGCGCGACACTGCGGATGACTTCCGGCGCCAGCGGCAGCAGATCGGACTGGTTGCGCAACAGCACCGTGCCGCGGGCGGCGACCTCGCGCAGGAGACGGAACTCCTCCTCTCCTGGCCCCGCCGGGGCGGCGACCATCGCGGGGGTGGTCCCGGGTGCGCCGAGTCGGCCGGTGTGCCGGGCCAGGCGCAGCAGCCGAAGCACCTTGTCGTCGATCAGCCGCTCGTCTACTTCACCCGCGCGGACGGCCTCCACCAGCGGCTCGCCCCACCGCAGGTCGGGTCCGGGCATCACCAGGTCGAGGCCGCCCACGGCCGAGGCCACTGTCGAACGGGTGGCGGCCCAGTCACTGACCACCGGCCCGGCAAAAGCCCACTCCCCCTTCAACACCTCGCGCAGCAGCCGCGCGTTCTCGGTCATCGGCGCCGACTCCGTGCCGTCGTCGACTCCCGAGTAGGCGGCCATCACACTCCACGGCTCGGCCTCGGCGAGGACCTGCTCGAACGGGGCCAGGTAGACCTCGCGCAGAGTCCGCTCGTCCAGCTGTGAGCGGTAGCGGGTGCGGTCGGTCTCGGAGTCGTTGGCCACGAAGTGCTTCAGGCAGGCGCCCACACCCTGGCTCTGGAGACCGCGTACGAGGGCGGCGGCAAGGATTCCGGTGAGCAGCGGATCCTCGGAGAAGTACTCGAAGTGCCGCCCGGCGACGGGGGTGCGCTGCAGGTTGACCACCGGCGCCAGGACCACATCGACGCCCTTGCGGCGTGCCTCCGTAGCGAAGAGCGTGCCGAGCCGCTCGGCGAGCCCGCTGTCCCAAGTCGCCGCCAGTGCGCTGGGCGCGGGGGCCAGCAGACCGGTGGCGGCGGGGTCCTCACCGGTTCCGCGCACTCCCTGCGGGCCGTCGGACATGGTCACCGCCGACAGCCCGAGGCGGGGCTCGGCCGGGAGTCTCCACAGGCTCGCGCCCGTCAGCAGCCGGACCTTGGACTCGAGATCCAGGGCCCGGATGCGGTCGGCGAGCTCGGTGTCATCAGGGAGGGCAGGGCGGCTCATGCTCGTCCTTCCAGGCCGCGATGCGGCACGAAGCGGGCGGAACGGGAAGCAGGAAAGCACACTCACTAAGTACTTAGTAAGTGCTTGTGCGGAAGTTCTTTCAGCGGTTGGATCGGTGTCGTGACCACTGACCGACAGAGCCGTAGAGTCAGCCCGATGACCGGAAGCAAGCCAGGCGTGGGGAAGGAGCCCCGCACGGGGAGGAGCCTGAAAGCCCAGCAGCGGCGGCAGGAGATCCTGCAGATCGCCATGGACACGTTCGCCGCGCGCGGCTACAACAACGCCTCCCTGCAGGAGATCGCCGACCGTGCCGGCGTCACCCAGGCCGGCGTCCTGCACTACTTCCGCTCCAAGGCCCAGCTGCTCACCAGCGTCCTCGACCTGCGCGACGCGACGGACATCGAGCAACTCGGCCCCGAACGCCCCCGAGGCATGGCCTTCCTGCGTCATCTGGTCGACACCGTTCGCCGCAACGCCGAACGGGAAGGCATCGTCCGGCTGTACGCCGTCCTGTCAGCGGAGAGTGTCACCGAAGGCCACCCCGCCCAGGACTACTTCCGCGACCGCTACACGGGACTGCGCGCCATGGTCACCGAGGCCCTCGCCGAAGCAAGCGAACTCGGCGAGATCCGGGCGGATGCGAACCTCGAAGACGCGGCCAACGCGATCATCGCCGTCATGGACGGCCTCCAGGTCCAGTGGCTGCTCGCCCCCGATTCCGTCGACATGACCGCCTCCACGGACCGCGTGATCACCGCGCTCCTGGCAGACCTCGCCGACAGCCGCACCTGACCTGCCTCAAGCAGCGCCGAGCGCCTGTACCCAACCGAACTGCAGGCCCGCCTCACCGAGGGCGCCTCACTGGAGGCACGTCACATCGCTCAGTTGGGGGATCCCCACGCGCCCGACCATGACCGGTCCGCCCGCCGTCGTCACCTGGGCGGCCGATGGCCTGGGTGGAAGGCATGGTGCGTGACGTGGACACTGCCGGAGCCGATGCTGGCCACCCCCGTGCCTGATCCTGCTCTGCAGCCCGGTTGGGCCGGCGAGCCGAAGTGGGACGGATTCCGGGCCCTGCTTTCCGTCGATGCGGGCCCGGTGGTGCTGCGCTCCAGGCACGGCACCGAGATGCTGCCGGCGTTTCCGGAGATTGCGGCGGGGGCCGCGCAGCTGCCGGATGCCACCGCGCTGGATGGCGAGCTGGTCATATGGGACGCCGCGGGCCGGCTCGCCTTCGAGCAGCTGCAGAACCGGCTTCAGCGGCGCGGCTCCGGGGTGGCCCGGGCGGCGGGTGAGTGGTCGGCCCACTTTGTCGCGTTCGATCTGCTGCGGTTGTCCGGGACCGATACGACCAGCTGGCCGTATCGGCGGCGCAGGGCCGCGCTCGAGTCCGTGTTCGCCGCCCGTCGTCTGTCCGCCCCGTGGGTGCTGTGCCCGTCGACTACCGATCCGGACACGGTGCGTGAGTGGCTGACGTGGGCGTCGGTCGGGATGGAGGGCGTGCTTTTTAAGCGGCTGGACGGCGTGTACGAGCCTGGGGTGCGGGGGTGGCGGAAGTACAAGGTGCGTGAGACGACCGAGGCGATCGTCGGCGCGGTCACCGGCTCCCTGGCCGCTCCCAGCAGTCTGCTGCTCGGCAGGTACGACGATGACGGCCGCCTGCAGTACACCGGCCGCACCACCACTCTCGCCCAGGCGACGAGCAGCACGGTCGCCGGGCTACTCGCTCCGGCCCGGCGCGGTCATACGTGGACAGGCTGGTCGTTCTCCGCCGGGTGGGGCAGTCAGGAGACTCTGGACGTCACACTGGCGGAACCCGAGCTGGTGGTGGAAGTCGGCGTCGACGTCGCCCGCGATGCCTCCGGCCGATGGCGCCACCCCGCACGCCTGCACCGAGCCCGGCCCGACCTCTCCCCCGCCGACGTCCCCCGCCTGACGTCACCGCCGCACTGACGGCAGCACGGGCGCGGCGGTCCTGCCGACGCGCCACCGGCTGAGCGCTGGTCCCGGTCCTCGGCTGCGTCCGCGCCGTCCGTCCCGCCCATCCCTCTGCGTGCGGGTCAGCCATCGCGCACACGACCAGGTCTTCACCAGTCCGGGGCTCACGTTCAGCGGTTAAGAAGCGGCTCTCTCACCGAATCCTTCTCCCTCCCCATAGAGGAAGTTGAGTTGCTCAACGCTGGCGACCTGGACCACCTCGAATCGGCAAGGCTAAGGGCTGTCCCGCAATCGCCCGCTCGCCGCCTGGCATGATCGACGCGTGACCAGTGAACCTGGGCGGCCGGGCCGCATGAAGTACGTCCTGCTCGATGTCGATGGCACGTTGATCGACGCGGTGAGCAACCAGCGCCGAGTCTGGGCAACCTGGGCAGAGCGGTACGGGCTGGATGCTGAAAAGGTCTACCGGGTGGCTCTGCAGACGCGACCGATGGAGACGTTCACTCAGGTCGCTGCGGACCAAGATCCGTGCGAGTGCCTGGCCACGCTGCACGAACTGGAGGACGAAGACGTCCGATCCGGCGTCTATTCGGCTTTCGACGGCGCATCCGAGCTGCTGCACGGCCTGACACCGGGGACTTGGGCGCTGGTGACCTCCAACTACGAGCACCGGGTGCGCGGCCGTTTCCTGCGGACAGGCCTGCCGGTGCCGGACGTGATCGTGGACGCGGCTGCGGTCGAGGAGGGCAAGCCCTCTCCCGTCCCCTATCTGCGAGCCGCTGCACGGCTGGGAGCCGAGCCGGGAGACTGCCTGGTTATCGAGGACGCCCCGTCCGGGGTGCGGTCCGGGCTGCGTGCCGGGATGACGGTGTGGGGCGTGAACGCCGCTGTCGCGGTGGAGGGGGTGCACCGCCACTTCGCCAGTCTGCACGAGGCCGTCCCGCACATCCTGGCCTTCATATCCGGCCCTCACGGGAATGCCGAGCATGAGGCCGTCCGTCGGCACCAAGCCTCGCTGGGATGATCTGCGTGTGACTGGTGTGATCACGGCGTCGGAGCCCTCCTGGATAACCCCGTTCACCGGGCTGACCCCACGGCAATTCGGCAAGCTGATCACCGCACTGCGGCGCGAGGGGGCGGATCCGGTGCGCAGGGGCCGGCCGTGGAGCCTGCCGCTGGAGGACCGGATGCTGCTGGTCGCCGCCTACTGGCGGACCAACCTGACACTGCGCCAACTGGCACCACTGTTCGGGGTGTCGAAGTCCGCAGCCGACCGCATCATCGACCACCTCGGACCCGCACTCGCGCTGCAGCAACGCAAGCGATTCCGCAAGGACACCGTCCTGATCGCGGACGGCACCCTGGTTCCCACCCGCGACCACACCATCGCCGAGCAGTCGAAGACATCTCATGTCGCTGGTGAGTCAAGTAGGTGCTCAGGCGGCGAGGTCCAGGGTCGCTGCGAAGGCGCGATCGGGGTCGAATAGCGTGCGGCGCTGTAGGCAGTGGTAGAGGCAGCCGAGCAATTTGTTGAACAGGTTCCTGAGAGCTGCAGTAATGGCGTTCTCCGCCGGCTCGTCGTCGGTCGTAGTGGGCGCGTGGAGCCTGGGTGCGCAGAGCTGCGAAGGCCCACATGTGCCCTGCAGCGGCCAGCCGCTGGTTCTTGACTGTCCGGGCCACGACAACGTGGCTGCGGCCGGAGGCCCGCGTGACGGGGGCCGCGCCCGCGTATGCCTTCATGGCTCGGGCGTTCGCGAAGCGTTCGCGGTCGTCTCCGATCTCGGCAAGGACGCGTGCTCCAGATAGCACGGACAGACCCGGGAAACTAGTGATGATGTCGGCATCTGGGTGCGCGAGGAATGCTTCCTCCGTCGCCACCGCGAGCTGGGCGACGCTGGTGCAGGCGGCGTCGACCTGCCGGATGAGCGCCACTGCTTGGTGTCCCAGGGCCTGTTCGACCTTGGGCAGCTGGCGGAGGTGGTCCGCGCGAAAGATATCCCGAAGCCCCTCGACCTCGGCTTCGATTCCGCAGCGGGGACGCTCGCCGCGCTTGAGTAGCGCGCGCAACTGGCTGCGGGTGAGTTTGGCGGCATCGGCTGGCGTGGACGCGGCAGCCAGGATCACGCGGGCGCGCGGCGAGTCGAGTCCGGGTTTTCCGGGGCCGTGGAAGGCAGCGAGGGCGGCCGGGTAGTACTCGCGCAGGTGCGAGCGGAGTCGGTTGATCATCTGTTGCCGGTCCCAGATTGCGTCCTGGTGAGCGCGGGCCAGGACGGCGACGGCCTGCCCGGCTTCGCTGTCGTCGGGCAGGGGCCGGTGGGCGTGACGGTCGGTCCGCAGGATGTTGGCCAGGACGCGGGCGTCGGCTGCGTCGGACTTGACTCGGGAGACGCTGGCGCGATCGCGATAGCGGGCGGCGGCCAGTGGGTTGATCGCGTAGATCTGGCGGGCGGTGGCCCGCAAGCAGGCAACGAGGAGCCCGCGAGGGGTCTCGATGGCGACCGGGATCGGATCCTCCGCGGTGTCACCGTGGCGGTCCAGTAGTTCCATCAGCGCGTGGAAGCCGGCGCTGTCGTCGCTGATACGTAGCTTGGCCACCTGGGCTCCGTTCTGGTCGACCAGAGCTATGTCGTGGTGCCCTTCCGCCCAGTCGATGCCGCAGAAGATCGCGCTCAACGTTGTACCTCCGTATCAACCTGCAGGTTGGTCCTGCCCGGAGCACGCGGCGCTCTAATAGAAGTGCTCGAGGCACGCCATCTCATGAGCCGTTCGTGTCTCCAGCGACCGGCAGGGACCTCGGTCTGCTGGAGAGCTCTTGGGCTCGCGAACTGCTGAGAGGTCGGCCCCTGTCGGCGGGCTGGGGACATGAAAGCGGTGATGTCCGAGCTTCTGCCGGGCGGGACCGGTCTTTGACCAGAGATCAAGGTCCCGGAACTACCGAAGGTCTCCGCCCGACAGAGCACGGGCGAGGCGGAGCCGGTCTGAGCACGGGGATCCAGTCCCAGAACAGCGGCAGGCTTCCATCTCGCCTGGCGGCCCTTGCACTCACGCGCTCGGGCTCACCGATGAACTATTAGAACTACCGGTACTCCACCAACCACCAGGTCGTCATCGACGCGGACACCCGCCTCGTCGTTGCCGTGGGCCGGCCGCTGCCCGGCAACCGCAACGACTGCAAGGCGTGGGAGCTGTCCGGCGCGAAGGACGCCGTCGGCAAGACGACCGTGATCGCGGACGGCGACTACCGGGGCACCGGCCTGGTCATCCCGCACCGCCGCGAGCGCGGCCAGGCCGAACTCCCGGCCTGGAAAGAGGAACACAACACCTCCCACCGCAAGGTCCGCGCCCGCGTCGAGCACGTCTTCGCCCGCATGAAGAGCTGGAAGATCCTGCGCGACTGCCGCGTCAAAGGTGACGGCGTACACCACGCCATGCTCGGCATTGCCCGCCTGCACAACCTCGCCCTCGCCAGGTGACAACGAAAGGCGCAGGTCATCCAGCACGGCGTAGGTCATTTACGGGACAACCCTTAGTAGTGCTTCGTTAGGTTGTGGGCTGTCTGCGGCTGCTCCGAGGGCGGGGCAGGGGGCGGCCGCAGGTGGTGCAGGTACCGGTCCAGCACCTCAGGAGGTCCTGAAGAACGTCGAGGACCTGGTAGAGAGTCAGGCCGGTGTGCGGACTTTTGGGTCGAGCCGCCTGAGGGTGAGGAAGGCCTGGGCGGCGGTGACGAGGGTGACGTGGTGGTGCCAGCCGCGCCAGGTGCGGCCCTCGAAGTGGTCCAGCCCCAGGCCATGCTTGAGCTCGCGGTAGTCGTGTTCGATCCGCCAGCGCATCTTCGCCGACCGCACCAGGTCAGCGACCGGGGTGGTGGCGGGCAGGTTCGATATCCAGTAGGCCGTCGGAGTGTCCTGGCCGTCCGGCCATTCGACGAGGAGTGTCTGGACGGGCAGGACGCCGTCCCAACGGTTGCGGCCGCCGCCCGCCTCCTGTGCTGCGGCCAGGGACTGCTTGCCCGCGGGCCGCACTGTCAGCAGCGCGAACCGTGAGGTCATCGCGCCTTTGCTGCCCTGCCTCCAGGTCACCTCGGTGAACCGCTCCGCACCCGCCTGCGCTGCGAGGACGCAGACGGCTCGCGGCGGGGTGCGGTAGCGGGGAAGGGTGGGCGGTCCGAGCCCGCCGTAAGCCGGCTGGTGCGGCTCGACGTCCCCGGGGTGGGCGACTTCCTTCCCGTTCAGGGCCAGGACATAAGACAGGCCTCGTTCCTGGAGACCGAGCCGGAACGGGGTGCTGACGCCGTAGCCGGCGTCGGCGACCACGACCGGCGCCTTCAACCGCCACTGGGCGAGTGTGTCCAGCAGGCCGAGCGCCAGACGCCACTTCTCCTGGTGCACCACGTCGTCGGGGACCCCTGCCCTGCGGCATCGGTCCGGCTCGTCCGTCCACTCACGCGGCAGATACAACTGCCACTGCAGTGGGCATGAGGCGGAGTCGGTGGCGGCATGGACACTGACCGCGACCTGGCAGTTCGCCCGTTTCCCGACCGCTCCGCAGTACTGGCGAGCCACCCCCACCGACGCCTTGCCGCACTTGGGAAACGACACATCGTCGATCACCCACACCTCAGGAGTGATCACCTCGGACAGCCGCTCGGCGATCCGCTGCCTGACCGGCAGCGGATCCCACGGCGACTGGTTCACGAACTGCTGCAGAGCCTGCATGTTCCCGTCCGGCAGCCGCTCGGCCATCGGCTGGACCGACTTGCGCCGGCCATCCAGCATCAGCCCCCGCAGATAACACTCGCCCCACCGCCGCTGATCCCGCCGCGGCACCGAGGCGAACACATCGGCAACGAACTCCGATAACTCACCCCGGAGTCGTTCCACTTCCCCCAGCCTCATGCCAAGAAGATGCCCACCACCAGGCAAGATCACCCCACGTAACGAAGCACTACTAGGTCGCGGGCGGCAACGCCGGAACAGAGCTGGAGCGGTGGCGGATCGTGGGCCGGGACGCCGTCGTCTTCCCCGAAGTGGTGGCCGTCGCCGACGCGCTGCTGGACCCGGCCATGGCCCAGCTGGCATGGGCCGACAGCGGCGCCGGGCGGCCGCGGGCGCTCCTTCAACTCTTTCACCCACGTCCGGTCCGCGATGCGGCGGATCGCCGACCTCTACCCGGGCGAGGCGAAAACCGATGCCAGGGACGCCGCGGTGATCGCGGACGCGGCACGGACGATGCCGCACACGCTGCGTTCGTGACGGGGCCGCGCCCACCCGCTCTGGACGACCAGCTCCTGTTCCACATGATCGCGCTGGCGCCCTGGGTCCCGGGCTGTCGTGCGTCGGATCACCAAGCTGGGCGGCACCGCCTCCTACAAGGACGTGCAGCAGCACTTAACCGGCTACCCGACGCACCCGATCCCGCCGTCGAAGATCGGCGGCATTCAGCGGAACGAACGCACGCCGTCACCGCATCGACGACGTCCTCGTCGCCGGGGTCACACGCGCCTTCGTCCTCACCGACGCCCTCCCCACCCTGCTGCGCGGCGAACCGTCCGGGCCGGCCACCTGACTAGGGCGTGCCCCGTGTCAGGCCCAGACGGTGGCAGCACCGGGACGCAGATCCCGCCAGACGCCGAGCGTTTTCAGCATGGCTGCGGGCCGTCCCCGGGACTGACGCACATCGCATCCTCGCCGTTTCGCGTGTCCAGCCCTCCGACAAGCCATACAGTCCTGGACAGGCGATGGGGGCGAGTTCGGGGGCGTGGGGCATGGCGCGTGTGGTGGCGGTGCACGGGATCGGGAAGCAGACACTCGGCGAGGAGACGCTGCGGAAGGAGTGGTTACCTGCTCTCAACGACGGTCTGACGCGGGCCAGCGCCACGGTTCGTCTTGCGGAGCCGGATGTGACGATGGCGTTCTACGGTGATCTCTTCCGCCCGCCAGGTGAGTTCCTCGCCGTCGGGGATCCTCCCTACATCGCGGCCGACGTCGCTGAAGGGTTCGAGCAGGAGCTGCTGCTGGCCTGGTGGCAGGAGGCCGCGGCGAGTGATCCGGCCGTGGTACCGCCGGGCGCGGACACGCTGGTGTCCACGCCGCGCTCAGTGCAGGCGGCGTTGCGGGCGCTGTCGGGCTCGCGGTTCTTCGCCGGCGTCACGCTGCGGGCGATGGTCTTCGATCTGAAGCAGGTGCACGCCTATCTCACCGATCCGGACCTGCGGGCGCAGGCCCTGGCCCGGGTGGCCGATCAGATTCGGGAGGACACCCAGGTCGTGGTGGCGCACTCGCTGGGTTCGGTCGTCGCCTACGAGGCCTTGTGTGTGCGGCCCGGGCACCGAGTAAAGGCCCTGGTGACTATCGGCTCGCCGCTGGGCATCAAAAATCTGATCCTGCACCGCCTGCAGCCGGCGCCCGTCACGCTGGATGGTCCGCCGCGCGCCGTGTGGCCCGGGCCTGCGGGTCTGGTGTGGACGAACCTAGCCGATGAGGGCGACGTCGTTGCTCTGGTGAAGGATCTGCGGCCGGCGTTCGGTAAGCAGGTGCGCGGCGCGATCGTACGCAACGGTGCACGCGCGCACGACGCGAGCGCGTATCTGACCGACGCACTGTGCGGGCGGGCCGTCGCGGACGGCCTGGCATGACCGCCCCCGTCGGCGGTGCGGTGGAGGGCGAGGAGGGGCCGCGGCGTTTTCTGATCGCGACCGCTGTCTCCCGCTACCCCAAGTGCCCGCAGTGGGACCGGCCCGGACTAGCCGAAGCACGCGATCAGATCATTGAGTTGTTCACCGGCACGCTTGGTTACCGCCACCAAACCGGGCTGGGCCTGGATCCGAACAAGACGCAGCTGACCGATCAGTTGCGGGCGTTCTGCACTTCGCCCGAGCGCCGCGAGGACGACCTCGTCGTGGTCTACCTCTCCGGCCACGGCGAAGTCCTCGAGGACGGCGGCGAGCACGTACTGCTCATGGCCGATGCCGACCCGGCCGATGTCACCTACACCGCGCTGCCGACGGCCGATCTGGTTCGGGTTCTGCGTGGTACCCGCCTCCGCAGGCTCCTGCTCATCCTGGACACCTGCTACTCCGGGCAGGGTGGCAACGAACTCGCCGCGGCCGCCCTCGAACGCCTCGGCGCACAGTGGGGACAGGGGCCAAGCAGCTCAGGTCTGGTGATCGTGTCCTCCGCCCAGCCCCACCAGCAGGCTCAGGTCGGCGCCTTCCCCGACCTGCTCGTCAAGGCAGTCGGCAGCCAGGCGACCGCCGGCCACGCACCAGCTCATCTGTCGGTGTCCGCGGTCGTGCAGCACATCAACGACCACCCGGACAAACCCGGCTACCAGCACATCAGCCTCTCCCTGCTCGGCCTGTCGGGCGAACCACCCGACTTCCTCACCAACCCCCGCCACGACATCCGCCTCACCGACGTCGACCTCGCCCTGCAGGATGCCGCCGAGTTCGACGCCTACGCTCTGCAGAGGGAAACCGAGTTCACCTCCCGCCTCCTGGTCCGCGCCATGGGCTACCACGGAGATGGCGGGCAGGGCTGGTGGTTCTGCGGCCGCCACCAGGCCCTGTCTGACCTCGCCGCCTGGCTCAAACAGGACGGCAACCACGCCCAGCAGCAGCGCCCGGATAGGGGCGGTGCGGGTGAGTGCGTGCGGGTGGTCACGGCCGGCCCGGGCTCGGGCAAGACAGCGGTCCTGGGTCTCGTCTCCGCGCTCAGCTTGCCTGAGCGCCGTCGCACCGTGCCCGTCGGCGCCCTCGGGCTCGGCTCCGCCCAGATCCCGCACGAGGGCAGCATCGACGTCGTCATGTATGCCCAGAACCTCACCAACAGCCAGGTCCTGTCAGGTCTCGCGGCGGCGGCCGGGTTCAAATGCGCGAGCGTCGGCGAGTTCCTCGAAGCCCTCGGACAGCGCACCAGCGCCCGAACCCAGCCCTTCACGGTACTCATCGACGCCCTCGACGAAGCCGCCACCCCCGACACCCTCTGCGCGCAGATCGTGCGTCCCCTCATCGAGCACGCCCGCGGACACATCCGCCTCCTGCTCGGCACCCGCCCCTACCTCCTGGACCGGCTCGGCCTGAGCAGCCACCCGCAGCGCCGCGACAGCAGGATCATCGACCTCGACAGCCCCCGCTACGCCGACCGCGAGGCCCTGCTGGCCTACACGATGCGCAACCTCCTGCAAAGCCACCGCACCTCCCCCTACCGGTCGACCACCCCCAGCCTGCTCCGGGCCGTCGCCCAAGCCGTCGGCGACGCCGCAGGCATGTCCTTCCTCGTCGCCCGCTTCGCCGCCTACACCCTCGCCTCCGCCGAACAGGCTGTCCCCGACCCATATGACGTACGCTGGCGCGCTGGCTTGCCCCGCCATGCCGGACAGGCCATGCGCGAGGACCTCACCCGGCGCCTGGGAACCGACGCCCAACGCGCCACCGACTTGTTGCGCCCTCTCGCCTACGCCGAAGGCCAGGGCCTGCCCTGGGAAGACATCTGGGCCCCCCTCGCCTCCGCCATCTCCGGCAGCGCCTACACCGACGAAGACCTCCTGTGGCTACGCCGCAACGCCGGCTCCTACGTCGTCGAAGCCACTGAGAACGGCCGCTCCGCCTACCGCCTCTACCACCAGGCCCTCACCGAACACCTCCGCGACAACACCGACTCCGTAACGGTCCACAGCGCGTTCGTCGACACCCTCATGGACAGCGTCCCCCTGCGGGGTGACGCCACCCGAGACTGGTCCCGCGCTCACCCCTACGCCCTCAACCATCTGGCCACCCACGCCGCGGCCGCAGGCCGTATCGACGACCTCCTCGACCACACCGAGTACCTCGTCCACGCCAGCCCGCCCGGCCTCACCCCCCACCTGCAAGACGCATCAACCCCACAAGCGCGACTGACGGCAGCCGTCTACCGCACCTCCTACGACCTGCACGTCACCGCCACCCCCACCGTGCGCCGCAACCTCCTCGCCCTCAACGCCGCACGTGCCGGCGCCGACATCCTGCTCCGACAACTCAACAGCTATGCCCGCAGCACCGAATGGCTCCCCGCTTGGGCCACCGGCAACGACTTCACCCCTGCCCTCCGCCACACACTTACAGAACGTGCCAAGGATGCCCATACCGTGGCGTGCACGGTCCTCGACGGCCGCACCGTCGCCGTCATCGGCACCGGCTACGGCTACGGCGCCGACGCCCAGGGCGGGGTGTATGTGTGGGACTTGACCAGCGGGCATCTCCTGGGCGACCC
>NZ_JBEXSR010000021.1:0-46676 GCF_040613735.1 Streptomyces sp. NPDC006235 | reverse complement strand
CCTCTCAAGCTCAACGCCCCCGTGCAGGCGCTGGCGTGCACGGTCCTCCACGGCCAGCCCATCGCCGTCATCGGCACCGGCTACGGCTCCGGCGCCGACGCCCAGGGCGGGGTGTATGTGTGGGTCCTGGCCAGCGGGCATCTCCTGGGCGACCCTCTCAAGCTCAACGCCCCCGTGCAGGCGCTGGCGTGCACGGTCCTCCACGGCCAGCCCATCGCCGTCATCGGCACCGGCTACGGCTCCGGCGCCCAGGGCGGGGCGTATGTGTGGGACCTGGCCAGCCGACTGCTGCTTGGCGGACCTCTCAAGCTCAACGCCCCCGGGCAGGCGCTGGCGTGCACGGCCGTGGATGGCCGCCCCATCGCCGTCATCGGCACGAAGGGCAGGGTGCATGTGTGGGACCTGGCCAGCCGACAACTCCTGGGCGACCCTCTCAAGCTCAACGCCCCCGTGCAGGCGCTGGCGTGCACGGAACTCCACGGCCAGCCCATCGCCGTCATCGGCACCGGCTACCGCTACGGCGCCGACGCCCAGGGCGGGGTGTATGTGTGGGACCTGGCCAGCCGTGAGGTGCTGGGCGAACCCCTCAACTCCAATCACTCCGTGCAGGCGCTGGCGTGCACGGTCCTCGACGGCCGCCCCATCGCCGTCATTGGCACCGGCTACGGCTACGGCTACGGCTACGGCGCCGACGCCCAGGGCGGAGTGTATGTGTGGGACCTGGCCAGTCGAGAGCTGCTGAGGGAACCCCTCAGCCTTAACTCCCGCGTGCAAGCGCTGGCGTGCACCGTCCTCGACGGCCGCATAGTCACTGTGACCCTTGAATCAGGCGGCCATGTGCGTGCCTGGAACGTGATGGACAACTTCGCGACTACCGGGCTGAATACAAGCTTTAGAGACAGCCTGTTCACGGAGCTGGCGTGCACGGTCCTCGACGGGCGCACCGTCGCCGTCATCGCCACCGACACCGACACCGGCGCCCAGGACTGGGTGTATGTGTTGGACTTGACCAGCGGGCATCCCCTGGGCGAGCCTCTCAAGCTCAACGCCGACGTGCAGGCGCTGGCGTGCACGGAACTCCACGGCCGCCCCATCGCCGTCATCAGCACCGGCACCGGCACCCGCACTAAGGGCAGGGTGCATGTGTGGGACCTGGCCAGCCGACAACTCCTGGACAATCCCCTCAGCCTCAACGCCCCCGTGCAGGCGCTGGCGTGCACGGAACTCCACGGCCGTCCCATCGCCGTCATCAGCACCGGTATCAACACCGACACCACCGTGTACATGTGGGACCTGGCCAGCCGACAATTCCTGGACAATCCCCTCAGCCTCAACGCCCCCGTGCAGGCGCTGGCGTGCACGGAACTCCACGGCCGTCCCATCGCCGTCATCGGCGCCGGCACCGGCACCCGCACCCGCCCTAAGGGCAGGGTGCATGTGTGGGACCTGGCCAGCCGACAACTCCTGGACAAACCGCTCAAGCTCAATGGCTACGTGCAGGCGCTGGCGTGCACGGTCCTCCACGGCCGCCCCATCGCTGTCATCGGCATCGGCACCGGCTACGGCTCCGGCTCCGGCTCCGGCGGCCAGGGCGGGGCGTATGTGTGGGATTTGGCCAGCCGAGAGCTGCTTGGCGAACCCTTCAGCCTCAACGCCCCCGTGCAGGCGCTGGCGTGCACGGTTGTCGACGGCCGCCTCATCGCTGCCATCGGCACCAGCTTCTTCATCGGCAGCGGCACCGTGATGTACGTGGGAGATATTCGAGCATGTGAATCCATGCAGCAGTTCGCCCTTCCAGACTTGGAAGACCTGGTGTTCTCCGGCGCTGAGGGCCTTGTCGTGGCAGTGAGACGCGATATTGCACTGCTTAAGCGCCGTTCAACTCAGGGTGGGGCAGGCGACAGTGTGACATTGGATCCCACCGATATTGGCCGGCCTAGAGCCGCGCGAACTCTGCCGCAGGTCTCGTCTACTGCCGCAGACATCACCGAACTGCCGCCTGGACAGGCTGTTACCTGAGTTCGACGGCGTAGGAGGCTCCGGGGTTCTGCCAGCCGTCAGTGCCTTCGCCGATGCCCTCGACGATGACGTCGTCGATGAAGTGGTCCTCGAACTCGTCGTCAGCGAGTTCGCCGGCGAGCCAGAGGACCTCGATCTCGTCCCAGCACGGTCTGGAGCAGCTGGGCGCACACGATCGCTTCGGCGGCGAGGCCGGCCCGGGCTCCCCAGGACGCGTTCGAGACCGTAGATCCAGCCCGTGCCGTCGGCGAAGCAGGACGCCGTCGGGTGCGCCGTGCCAGGTGTACGTGGTGCCGATGACAGCTCCGCGCACACATGACTTCGTCGAGCGCCGCCCGTCGATGGGCCACCGTGCAGAGGGGGCCCGCCGGACCGGTCCCCGAAGGCGCGCCGGAAGGACTTCTTCCGACCTATGCGTGAGCAGCTCTCCCGGACAACCGCACACACAGTTCATCGGGTGAACGGGAGGAAAGGGCTGCCGGACATCCAGGGCTGACCACGGGCGGTGGTAGTTCGTTCCCGTCTTCGCCGCCCTGCCGAGGAGGTCCGACGGCGATGTCGAGAGGCCGCTGGGCCGCCTCCGGGGGCGCCCCCGGGCGGCTTGCCCGGCCAGGGCTCCCCGAAGGTGGCGCCGAGGTGGTGAGGGCGTGTACGGCGTGTAATGGATCGAACCCACCAAGTTATAGGCCGAGTTGACGCCGGTTAGCTTGACGTACCGACAGGCGGCGTCTGGCCGCCCGCACGCGCACCGGAGGACACGCATGACCACCCTGCCGCAGCCTCGGGCCGAAGCGGCTGAGCAGCCTCAGCAGTCCCTCAGCACCGCCGCCGCGCGGAATCTCGCGACGACCACCAAGTCCGCCCCTCAGATGCAGGGCATCACCTCGCGCTGGCTCCTCAAGGTCCTCCCGTGGGTGCAGACCGAGGGCGGCGTCTACCGCGTCAACCGCCGCCTGACCTACTCGGTCGGCGACGGCCGCATCGAATTCGACCAGACCGGCGCGAACGTCCGCGTGCTGCCCCCGGAGCTCGGCGAGCTCGGCATCTTCCGCGGCTTCGAGGACACGGCGGCCCTGACCGCGCTGGCCGACTCCTTCACCCAGCACGACTTCGAGGCCGGCGAGGTCCTGGCCCGCGAGGGCGAAGACGTCCAGCACGTGCGCCTCATAGCCCACGGCCGCGTCCGCCGCACCCGCGCCGGCAAGTACGACGAGGACACCATCGTCGAGACCGTCGCCGACGGCGACCGCTTCGGCGAGCAGGCCCTCCTCGGCGAGCCCGCCACATGGGACGCCACCGCCACCGCGCTGACCTCCGGCACCCTGCTGCAACTGCACCGCGACGACTTCGAGCGGCTCCTGGAACGCACTCCCTCGCTCCGCGACCACGTCACCGCCTTCCGCGCCCTGTCCACCCAGGAGCAGAACAAGCAGGGCGAGGCGGACATCGCCCTGGCCTCCGGTCACGTCGGCGAGCCTGCCCTGCCCGGCACCTTCGTCGACTACGACCTCAAGCCGCGCGAGTACGAGCTGTCGGTCGCGCAGACCGTGCTGCGGGTGCACACCCGCGTCGCCGACCTGTACAACAAGCCGATGAACCAGACCGAGGAGCAGCTGCGGCTCACGGTCGAGGCGCTGCGCGAGCGCCAGGAGTACGAGCTCGTCAACAACCGCGAGTTCGGTTTGCTGCACAACGCCGACTACAAGCAGCGCATCCGCACCCACTCCGGCCCGCCCGGCCCCGACGACCTGGACGAGTTGCTGTCGCGCCGCCGCAGCACCCGCGTGATGCTCGCCCACCCGAAGGCGATCGCCGCCATCGGCCGTGAGCTGAACCACCGCGGACTGTACCCGGGCAACGCCGACTTCAACGGCCAGTCCGTGCCGGCCTGGCGCGGTGTGCCGATCCTGCCGTGCAACAAGATCCCGGTCTCCAAGCAGGGCACCTCTTCGGTCATCGCGATGCGTCTGGGCGAGGACGACCAGGGCGTCATCGGACTGCACCAGACCGGCATCCCGGACGAGATCGAGCCCGGCCTGTCCGCCCGCTTTATGGGCATCGACGAGAAGGCCGTCATCTCCTACCTGGTGTCCACCTACTACTCGGCCGCGGTGCTGGTCCCGGACGCGCTCGGCATCCTCGAGGACGTCGACGTCCACCACCGCCGCGGCTGACCGGAGGACGACGCAGGATGGCCAAGCCCTTCGAGCTGCCCACGTTCTACGAGCCGTAGCCGGCCCGCCTGAGCCCCCACCTGGAAGAGGTCCGCACCCACGCGCGGGCCTGGGCCAGGGATATGAGCATGCTCGAGGGCTCGGGCATCTGGGACACCGCCGAGTACGACGCGCACGACTACGCCCTGCTGTGCGCCTACACCCACCCCGACGCCTCCGCTGAGCGGCTGGCGACCGTCACCGACTGGTACGTGTGGGTCTTCTTCTTCGACGACCACTTCCTGGAGAAGTACAAGTACACCCGGGACACCGCCGCCGCCCGTGATCACCTGCAGCGGCTGCGGGCGTTCATGCCGGCCGACCCCACAGCCCCGATGCCTCAGCCGCGCAACCCGGTGGAGACCGGACTCGCAGACCTGTGGCGTCGCACCGTGCCGGTCATGACCGACGGCTGGCGGGAGCGTTTCACCGAAGCCACGGCCGCGCTGTTGGACGAGTCGATGTGGGAGCTGTCCAACATCGAGATCGGCCGCGTCTCCAACCCGCTTGAGTACATCGAGATGCGCCGCAAGGTCGGCGGCGCCCCCTGGTCGGCCGGTCTCGTGGAGTACGCCGCGCACGCCGAGGTTCCCGCGCGGGTGGCGGGCTCCCGGCCGCTGCTGGTGCTGCGCGACACCTTCTCCGACGCCGTCCACCTGCGCAACGACCTCTTCTCCTACCAGCGGGAGGTCGAGGAGGAGGGCGAGCTGTCCAACGGCGTACTCGTCTTCGAGACGTTCCTGGAGTGCACCACCCAGCAGGCCGCCGAGAAGGTCAACGACCTGCTCACCGCCCGCCTCCACCAGTTCGAGCACACCGCGCTCACCGAGGTGCCGCCGCTGTGCGCCGAGCACGGCCTCACCCCCGGCGAGCAGCTGCGCATCGCCGCGTACGCCAAGGGGTTGCAGAACTGGCAGGCGGGCGGCCACGAATGGCACCGTCGTTCCAGCCGCTACATGCGCGAGTCAGGCCCAGGTCCGGACGCCGGATGCCGCCTGCCCACCGGGCCCACCGGCCTCGGCACCAGCGCGGCCCGCCTGGCGAAGTCGTATGCGCACACCATGCCGCAGCGGCTGCGCAGCTTCGCGCACGTGCAGCAGCCCGCCGGGGGCCTGCCGGAGCCGGAGCCGTTCATGCCGTACGTGGCCAAGCGCTCCCCGCACCTGGACGCCTCCCGGGAGAACCTCGTCGCCTGGTGCCACGAGTTCGGCATCACCTCGGAGGGCGTGTGGGACGAGGCGAAGCTGCGGGCGGCCGACCTGCCGCTGTGCGCGGCCGGCATCCACCCGGACGCCACCCCCGAGGGCCTCGACCTGACCTCGGGCTGGCTGGCCTGGGGCACGTACGGCGACGACTACTACCCGCTCATCTTCGGGCGCACCGGCAACCTGGCCGCGGCCAAGCGCTACACCGACGGCCTGGCGGACTTCATGCCGCTGGACGGGGGGCGCCGCCCAGGTTGCCGGGCACGGCGCTGGAGCGTTCTCTGTACGACCTGTGGGTGCGCACGGCCACGCCGATGACGCAGGAGGCGCGGCTCACCTTCCGGCAGACCATCACCGACATGACCGGCTCGTGGGTGTGGGAGCTGGTCAACGCGATGGAGCGCCGGGTGCCCGAACCCGTGGACTACATCGAGATGCGCCGCAAGACCTTCGGCGCCGACCTCACGATGAGCCTGTCGCGCATCGGGCACGGCGGCGTCATCCCCGAGGAGGTGTACCGCTCCCGTCCGGTGCAGGCGCTGGAGCACTCGGCGGCGGACTGGGCAGGCCTGATCAACGACGTGTTCTCCTTCCGTAAGGAGATCGAGTTCGAGGGCGAGATCCACAACGCGGTGCTGGTGGTACAGCGGTTCCTGGACTGCACGCAAAACCAGGCCCGTCGGATCGTCGACGACCTGATCGACGGCCGGATGCGGGAGTTCCAGCACGTCCTCGCCGTGCAGATCCCAGCCCTGTGCGACGACCTGGACCTGCCGCGCGAGACCCGCGCGGCCCTGGAGCGGTACGCCCTGGAACTGCAGAACTGGATGTCCGGCATCCTCGTGTGGCACCGCGGCTGCCGCCGCTACGACGAAGACGAACTACGTCGCGACATGGGCGGCTTGGGCGCCGCGATGACCCGGGCACAGGTGGGCGCACTGGGCGTCTGACCACACGCAGGCAAAAGGCCCGCCCCGGGGAAGAAGGGCACTTTCCAGGGAGCGTCGCAACGCGTGGTCGTGTTGATCAGGTCGCGAGCAATTCAAGCAGGCGCTCGGCTGGGGGTTTTCCCAGCCGAGCGCTTTGTGTGCACAACCGTTGAACCCGTCAGCGACGGCGTCCAGGCGCACGGACCCGCACCCGACATCGGCAGGCTCGGTGCGCGAGCCGCAGCTTGGTGCATCCGCTGGCCGAGCAGGAACGCGGCCGACGCAGCCGCCCCGTCAGGCCGGAGTGAATCGGCCGGCTCGGTATCGGCTCCAGACGTCCCCCGTTCAGAGCCACGACGGCGGCCGCTCCGCGCAGGCGACCGCCTCGCTATCGACCGGGACGAAGCCCGCCGGCTACTGGCCTGCGGACTGCCAGCCTGCCCCCACCGCGCCGGGCTGGTGCGGGTCTACTGCGGTAGGGGTGCCTCACCGTTGAACTGGCGAACACTTTCGTCTGCCTCGCAGCCCGGCCAGGGCCGGCCCCTGACCACCGGCGTTGCCTCTGCCCGCCCACGACCCGAGGAAGCCGGAGCACCCGACTCGAGCGCCGGGTCCCAGCCATGCTCACCCGCCGACAGCCACACCCACCTAACCAATCTTGCTGGTGGCAAGGGGTTAGTGGATGCCTTGGCTGGTGTAGGTGGCGGGTCCGGTTTTGCGGAGGTGTCCGTGTCCGTGGCTGGGCGAGATCTGCGGGGTCACGGATCTCATCGCGCCAGCGCAGAGTCTGCAACAACAGCAATCCGCAGTACGGCCTGACCACCGCCTTGCGTTCGCGGCTGCGGATCGCGACCCATGGCATCAAGCCCAGTCTTGGAGAGGACCTCCGCCAGCTTCCCCGTCAAGTTCTTCTGTTCAGTCCCCTAGGGCCTGTTGTGAAAGTGCTGGTCACAGCCACTCGTTGATGGCTGCGACCAGCACGGTCGCTTCGTAGCGGACGGAGAGTTTGTCGTACCGAGTGGCGACGGCCCGGTGGCGCTTGAGCCGGTTGGTCCCGCACTCGACCGCGTGCCGCTGCTTGTAGTCGTCCTTGTCGAACTTTGGCGGCCGCCCGCCACGCGATCCGCGCTTGAGGCGGTTGCGGACCTGGTCCGCCGGAACCGGGATGGTGGCCTTGATCCCGCGTCTGCGCAGGTAGGAGCGATTGCTGCGCGAGTCGTACGCCTTGTCGGCCCGGACCCGGTCCGGGCGCTTGCGCGGCCTGCCGAACCCCAGCCGGGGAACCCGGATGGCTTCCAGGACCGGCTCGAACTGCGGGGAGTCGCCCCGTGCCCGGCCGTGATCACGACGGACAAGTGTTCTGCCCCTGCTCGACCGCGAGGTGGATTTTGCTGGTCAGTCCGCCGCGGGAGCGTCCGAGGCCGTGGTCGGCCGGCTCGACGAAGATCCCGCCGGGTGGTTCCTTCTGGAGGTCCCCTTTTTCGCCGCTCCGGCGGCGTGCTGGTGGGCCCGGCAGACAGTGGAGTCGACGTTGACATCCCAGGTAATCAGGCCCTTCGCGTCCGCCTCGGCCTGGAGCTGGGTGAAAATCCTCGCCCAGGTGCCGTCCCGCTGCCAGCGCCGGAACAGGTCATAGACCCGGTCCCACGGCCCGTAACGTTCGGGCACGTCCCGCCAGGAAGCACCGGTCCGGGTCCGCCACCGTATGCCGTCTATCAGTTGCCGCCGCGTCCACACCTGCGGCCGACCCGGCTTGATGCCCGTCGGCAGCAGGGGCTCAAGCCGGGCCCACTGACCATTCGTCAGATCTCCACGTCCCACAGGACGTGATCATCAACTAACAAGATCCACTTTCGCAACAGGCCCTAGACGAGTAGTTCCGATTGCGGGGTTCACGAACGGAGGGAGGGTGTCCAACATCGGGTTGTGACGACCGATTTAGACACCCTCTTGACGGCACTGTACGTGCATGTCGATGACCGTTTGAAGACCCCGCGGTGGCGTGGACGTCCGCCGCGGCTGACTGATGCCGAGCTCGTGACCCTGGCGGTGGCCCAGGCCGTGCTGGGCTTCCACTGCGAGGCCCGATGGCTGCGCTTCGCCCACGCGCACCTGCACCGCATGTTCCCCTACCTGCCCCAGCGCCCGGCCTACAACAAGCGGCTGCGAGCCGCTCTGCCCCTGGTCAAACGGGCCATCCGGTCGCTGGCCGCGGACACCGACCTGTGGCTGGACGATGTGTGGATCGTGGACTCCACTCCCGTCGAGTGCGCCCGTTCCCGCGAGACCGTCAAACGCTCCGACCTGGCCGGCTGGGCCAATTACGGCTACTGCCGGTCCCATTCCCGCTTCTACTGGGGCCTGAAGCTGCATCTGGTGTGCACCCCGGCAGGCCTGCCCGTCACCTGGGCCCTGGCCGACCCCAAGGTCGACGAACGGCAGGTCCTGGCCTCGCTGATCGACGACGAACCGCATCTGGCAGCTGCCCGGCCGGGGCTGATGATCCTTGCGGACAAGGGCTACATCGCCGCCGAACTCGACCGTTTCCTCGCCGCTCGCGGCATCAGCCTGCTACGGCCGTCCTACCGCAACCGCGGCACCCCACAGCCCGCAGAAGCCCTGCTCAAGACGGTCCGGCAGCTGATCGAGTCGGTCAACGACACCCTCAAGGGCCAGCTCGACCTCGAACAGCACGGCGGCCGCACCATCGAGGGCGTCGCAGTCCGGGTGGCCCAGCGGATCCTGGCGATGACCTGCGCGATCTGGCACAACCGAGCCATCGGCGCACCCATCACCAGGTCACTGATCGCCTACGACCACTGAGCCACTTCGGAACTACTCGTCTAGCTGTCCGAGCTCGATGAGCTGGTCGTGGATGTCGGCGATGTCGCGGCAGTAGGTGACGCCGTTGATGCCGTGGGCCCATGGGTGGGAGATGCGCTTGGTGTCGAGGACGTACACGAGCGAGCCGTGGTGGAGCATCTGGCAGGCGATGCAGCGCAGGGTGGCCGACTTGCCGCCGCCGGTGGAGGCGTTGACCAGGATGTGCGGGGAGTCGGCGTCCAGGTCGACGGAGACGATCCGCCCGCCGGCGCCGAGGCCGATGATGGGCGCGGACTCCGGGGCCTTGGCCACCAGCTCGCGGACCTTGGGGTCCTTGAAGAGGGCCTTCGCCGGGGGCTTGCGGGTCTTCTTCACCCGCACGTACGGCTTGCGGCCCTCGGGGTGCCAGTCGAACGTGACGCCTTCCAGGGCGAGTTTCTGCGTGGTGCGGTCGGCGACGACGTCGCGGGAGAAGTCCAGGTGCTTGGGCAGGTCGATCCGTATCTCCGCGTCGTCGTCGGAGAAGTTCTTCGGGATGTGGAGGTAGCGGCGCGGGTCGGTCTGCTCCGCCAGGCCGAGCGGCCGGTGGATGGCTTCGTGCAGCGGGACGACCCACTCGCGCATCAGCTCCCGGTGCTCTCGGGTCAGCGCCATGTACGCCGCGGTGCCGACGGTCAGGACGCAGGCCCCGCCGATCCCGCCGCTCTCCAGCGCGGCGAGGGCCTGCTCCCGGTTGTCCCACAGCTCCTGGGCGCCTCGCACGGTGGCGTCCAGGTCCTGGGTGGCCAGGTAGCCGGTCTCCCAGACGCCGGCCCCCAGCGCGACACGGAAGGACAGGCGCCGCCACCCGGGCTTGTAGGAGCGGCGCCGGACCTTGCCCTCCACCTTCGGCAGGACGCGAGTGCCCGAGCGCCAGAAGGTGGCGTCGGTGCGCTTGACGCCGTCCAGGTCCGGGCCGGCCAGGATGCGGCCGATGCCGAACACGAGGGATTCGGGCGGACTCCTCCACCTGCTTGTCGAACTACGGCTCTTTATGTAGTGGCTCGCGAGAGCACCGGCCAAGAGGGCTCGGAGTGATCAGACAGCTTCTGCAGATGACCTCCAACTGGCAGGGTGTCAGCCTCTGGGAGCTCGTCCGTTTTTCAGGTGAACTTACCGCTTCTCATGGGGATGGGCGCTGGACGTCCTTCTACGCTCTTATCCGGCACGAGCAGTACAAACACGGTGTGCCTGCCCTCTTGGGGCTCGATGACCGTCGGGGGTTCGCATGAGGCCGGGACAGGCCTGTTGGTGGGGCTCGTTGCACGCCGTTCGTATCGGCTGGTCATGGGCAGCATGTGGGTGGGGCAAGACTCTGGGGCTGGCATCCGTGCTTGCCGCCGCGATGAGCGCGAGCGCGACGGCGGTGCTGTTCCTTCCAGTCGGCGTCGGAGTGCCGGCTGCGCATGGTCTGGCCGCCCTGTCTCTGCTTGGGCGTGCCAGGACGGCCGCCGGAAGGGTGCGTCTTCGCCTCGCACTCTTTGCGGGTTCTGTGGCAGCGGGTGGCTTTCACCACCTCACGGTCAGTCAGCTCCCTTCCTTTCAAGGGGAGCTCAGTGGTGGCCGCCACTTCGGCCTCCAGCTGCTGGCGGCAACCGCGATCGCCCTGTGTCTGGTGGTGGCGATCGCCGGGTTCGTGGTCGCGGTGGCGGACGGCGGCACGACGCTGATCTGGCTGCGGCGAGTCCTGGACGGATGGGTGATCGCCGGCTCCCTGCTCACACTGGGCTGGGTGCTGCTGCTGCATCGTGCCGACCAAAGCGGCGATGCCTTCGGGTCCTTGCAGGATCTGGCACGCGTGGTGACGGACGTCCTGGTCTTCGGACTTCTGGTGGCACTGCGCTACTCCCTGAAGCGTCCTGAGCGCACAGCGACGACGGTGGGTGTCCTGGCCCTCGTCGCGTTGTCCGCAAGCGACATGCTGCGCATCCTCATGCCGGCCCCCGGCGCCTGGCACGGCATTCCCTGCGCGGCGGTCTGCTCGATCACTGGCCTGCTCCTCATCACCGTGGCCCCATGGCTGGCCGGAGGCACCAGCGTCGTGGACGTCGACCAGCGCATCATGCCTGTTGTCGGGGTCGTGGCCGCTTTCGTGCCCGTGGCCATCTGCGTCCTGGCCTTGACAGCTCACGCCATGGTCGGAGGCCGCACCGACATGGTTCTGCTGGTCCTGGCGGGTTTGCTGCCTATCGCGCTCGGTATCCGGCAGGGCGTCATCCACGCCGACCATCTTCACATCACTCGCGAAGCCACCACCCGGGAAGCCCTCTACCGCGCCCTGGTCGACGGCACTCGGGACGTGATCACCATCGTCAGCCTGGAGGGCCGCGTGCTCTACGTCAGTCCTGCCGCCCACCACGTCTTCGGCTACCGGCCTGAGGACCTGCTGGGTGCCCGTATGCCCCTGTACTGCCACCCCGATGACCTGACGCCGCTGATGCAAGCGGTCGAGACACTTCGGCAGGAAGCCGCATCAGGCATCCGCGGTCCGGGCCGCCGCGTGTCCTGCCGGGTCCGCCACGCCGACGGACGTTGGTGCCACGTCGAGTCGACGGTCAGCCACCACACCGAGGGAATGATTTTCAGCAGTCGCGATGTGACCGACCGGGTCGCCCAGCAGGAACAACTCGAGCACTTGGCCTTCCACGACGCGCTCACCGGACTGCCCAACCGGGCCCTGTTCGCCGACCGAGTCGCGCATGCCCTGCGCAAGCGAACCACTCGCACAGCCCCGCCCACAGTGCTCTTCATGGACCTGGACGGCTTCAAGGCTGTCAACGACTCGGCCGGACACGCGGTGGGCGACGCTCTCCTTATTCACGCCGCACGTCGGCTCCAGGCATCCGTACGGGCTGAAGACACCGTGGCCCGCCTCAGTGGTGACGAGTTCGCAGCCCTCCTGGAGGGAGAGGCCGGGACGCACCCCTCACGTACCCAAGACGTCGCCGAACGCATCCTGTCTGCCCTGACGCAGCCATACCAGATCGCAGGCAAAGAGGCACTCGTCTCGGCCTCCATCGGCATGACACTGGCCCTCCCGGGCGTCACACCGGACGAACTGCTCCGCCAAGCCGATGAAGCCATGTACGAGGCCAAGAGAGCAGGCAAAGGCCGCATCCGCATGCACCTCCCCCAGCCCCGCCAACCCCGCAACAGTCCGTCACCCGAGGCCCATCAGACGGCCACTGCCCTCCAGGCGTCAGACGAACCGGCTGCGCACGGCCTGGGGCAGTGACCCCGTGCTGCCGGGCCGGTACCCGAAATCCCTGATCCGAGCCTGATTGGCCAGCAGGGACCGGACATTGCCACGGGCCGTGAGGCAGAGCTCCGAGGTGCACCGGGAGCCGGTCGGCAAGCGGAGCATGCCGCGATCACGCTCGCGGACCACTCATACGCTCGCTGTGCGGCGTGGGCCCAGCCGTGTGCCTGCATGGTCCCGGTCTCTACGTCTGGTGTGCCACGTCGAAGCCCCACATCCAGGGGGGCCTTCATCACCCTCACGACCCGCCGCCCAGCCCGCCCCCGCCGCGAAGCCGAGGCAGCCCCGACCGCCCCTCGCGATAGGCGTCTGAAAGCCCCACCTGCTGCCGTTCGGCTGCCCACCCATCGACGCCCAACCGAACGTACGGCCACCGCCTGGCCCGGCGGCACGGTGACCGTGCCGCCCTCGACCGGTTTGCCCGTCAGCACTTCGACGGCTCCGGCCCTCGCGACGGGAACGTCTCCTCCCCGGCCGATGTGGTCGATGGGAGCAGGTAGTCGGCGTCCTCGGCCGCGGCGTACCGCCGCCTCCCCACCCGGCGGCGTCTTGCCTACCGGCTCCACCCCCGCCTCCGTGCGGATGCGGTCGAGGAGGGCGGCCAGGGTCGTCGGGTCCGGGTGGGTGGCCAGGTATCAGGTGGCGCCCGTGCAGTACGCCTTCCTCATAGCAGCCGCAGGTCCGGGCGGCGATGGGCTTCAACGAGGTCCGGCCACGGCCCCGAGCGGGAGCGCCGCCCGCGACCGGTCCCGCGTCAGTTTTGAGTGGTGCGGCGTCGACGCATCAGGTACACGGCCGCGGCGCCACCCAGGATGAGCGCCCCGCCCACGCCAGCGATGACGGGTGTGGCGGAGTTGCCGCCGGTCTCAGCGAGGTTCAAGCCGTCGTCGCCGGTCTGGGTGTTGGGCTGATTGCCCGGGACGACAGAGCTCTCGGCGCCCTCGGCACTCTTCGAGCCGGCGGACTCGGTAGAGGACTGGCCGTCTGACGAGCCGCCCTCCGCCCTCCCACTGCCGGATCCGTCACCGCTCGCACCGCTACCGTCCGCACCGTTACCGTCCGAACCGTCATGGTCGGCGCCGGAGGCGCCCGGCATCGCGCAGGTGGCCTCGGCGAGCACGATCTCTCCGGATGCCTTCACCACGCCCAGCTTGGCCGGAGTCACTGTGTACTTCAGCCGAAGCGCGGTGGCGGCCCCCGTGCCGTCCGTCGTGGTCGCATTCTCCAGGACGAGGTCGACGGTGCCGACGCCCGGCACCTCGACGTGCTGGTCGCCGGGCCCCTTCACGGGGACGGGCTTGCCGAGGACGGTCACGTTGTCCGCCAGCGCGGCCTTCGCGGTCGGCTTCTTGCCCGTCTCGCAGGAGGCCGTGGCCTTCAGAAGGTCGGCGGCCAGCAGCGGCATGTCGGGCAGGCCGGGTGCGTAGGCCTGTACGCCGACGAGTTTGGCGTGGCCCACCGACCGGTGCCCGTCCGCCTTGACGCTGGAATGCGCGACCTTGGCCTTGACCAGCGTGGTGGGCTGCCCCTTGTTCACACCGTTCACCGCGGCGGTGAGCAGCGTCTGCTGCGCGTCCCCGGGCGCGCTCAGATCATTGAGCGACTTCTTCACCGGAACGTCGCCGGCACCCTCCACGGAGACCCTGAGGTCGGCGCGCGCCGCGACGGCGGCCGCCTTGCCGGTGGAGCCGGAGTGTTCGCCGGCGGGTACCGCATAGACCGGGCCGGCGACCAGTGCGCCGCCGATCGCCAGAGCCGAAACGCTCAAGAGAGCGGCTGGGCGTGCGGGCATGCTGAAGACATTCCTGTACAACTGAGAAACTCCCACAAAGACATGGAACCGTCGGCGCTACGGTGCTCGCAGCAGCATGTCGGCCGACGGCCTCGACCCGCAGATCATGGCCCCCCGGATGCCGATCGTGCGACAATCCGATCAGGGATCACCCCAACGTGCGGTTTCCTCACCCACTCCTTGCCTACCGCGCAACTTCTGGGCCTGGTAACTCGTTACCGTCAACCGGCCCTGGCCCCTAACGTCGTTTTCTGCATGGGCAGTTGGTCGACCGCGTCGTCAGGGAACCGTCGTCACCTCGGAACCTTCGGCCGCCGCGGCCGCGACCGCACCGGCGATCGCCGCGGTGATACGTCGGCGAGTGGTGAGCATGTTCAGCATGAGGGGAGGCCTTCTCGAACGGAGCGTTGGCGCTACGGTTCTGAGAATGGCCAAACGGGGCATCGTCACTGCGACATACCAGGGCCTGTCGGCGCAGTGAACCCTTACGGGCGGTCCCGTGGCCGCCAATTGCTGCTGTGCCGACGCACGACACCGGTCCTCTTCCGAGGGACCAGCGCACCGGATGCCGGCAGCGCGATCAAATCTCTGCCGCCCCGCAAGCAGGTTGACGACCTCGGCAATCGCCTCCGGCAGGGCCGAAGTAACGCCCGCGGTTCCTCACGCTTCAACCGCCGAACAGCGCACCCTCGGAATACTGCCTCTCCACCAGTTAAACGCGACCGGGCCAAAGGCCCCGGAGGGACAGCCGCGTGCCTGGTGTTTCTTACATGGGGTCAGGCTCTGCGTTGTCATCGAACGGGGAGCTCCCGTACCCAGCAATCATCAGCTCGCTTGAGGAGAGGTCGCCGCCCCTGGTGACGGTGAAGCGGCCCTCCCGTCCCTCCTCCGTGCGGATGACCAGATCGTTGGCCTGACTAACGCTCCATGCGTCGGCTGCGTTCCTGGCGTCGATGGTGCCGATCCATCTCGGCTCGGTGCCGTACATGGGTTGGCCGTCAAAGGGGTCGGTAACCAGTAGCTTGTACTCCGTGAAGGACACCAGCTGAGCGATCACCTCGTAAGGTCTTCCATCGGCGATCACCCGCGCCGGCCCGTCGTATCTCCCCATGACCATCACGGTTACAGCAGGGCGGCGCGCAAGGCCACGGACACACCCCATGGCCAAGACGGTCGCCTCTGATAACCACCCGCCTGGCCGCCCCTTTCCCTGGTCACCATCAGCTCCCACTGGCCTCGTGCCAACAGTTGCCCTATATGCGAGCGCTGCCGTTTTGCTCAGCGCGCCTGTCTGTGCCGCCCCGCGCAGCGCTTCTTGCGCCTGGCGCCACGTCTGGCCTGGGTCCCGATGGACGCTTCAGGGCGCCGGGCATGGCGGCATTGGCTGGAGCCGCTGCCCCGCCGCCCGGCCGGATCCCGGCGCGATCTGAGCACTTGCAGCAGTGCCGGCATTCCGGCGGCAGCGATGACAGCACACAGCATCATGAGGAGGAAGTTCGTGTTCATGCCTCTCTTGGCACTGAAGTGGGTGACAGGCTGGGCAGAGTCCTGTCAGCCCGGGTGACGGCCATCAGGTGAGGTCTGTGCGCGCTTCTGCTAGGGCGCATCGGAACTGCCACGTCCGGACCGTAACCGTGGGACGTCCGCGGCCAGCCGCCGCCACTCCGTATGCCCCAGTTGTCGCTTGAGCAGCTGATCAGCTCGTTTCACCGCACCCTGCTCTGACGTCGGTCGTGGGCGCAGCCCACTGGACGGCAAGCCGCCTTGCCCGAGGCAGCGCGCACCGCCACCGCCGGCAGCGCCCCCGGCTGCGTATCTGCCCGTGAGGGCACTGCGGCGACCAGGGTCAGAGGCCCCGGGGTGCTGCCTGCCGCGCGGTGGCGAGGCACTCTTCGGCGAACGCCAGGGCTTTGAGGTGGTAGGCGCGGGCGGCCCAGCCGAGGCTGATGTTGTGGCCGGCCTCCGGCAGGCGGTCGATGACGATCCGTGGTGCGGCGGACAGCCGCGCGCGCAGGTCGGTGATGTCCTCATCGCCGTGGTGCCACCAGGCCTCGTGTTCGGCGAAGGTGAGCCGGACGGGGACGCGGATGCGCGGCAGGATGGCCGCCGACAGGCGTATCCAGCCGGCGACGGTGTTCACCTCGCGTGCAGGCATGGGCGCGATGACCTGCTGGCTCGCCCAGAACGTGTGCGGCGGATAGAGGTGTAGTGGTCCCCAGTTCAGCCGCCGCAGGCTGCCCCCACGGTCGCACCCGTTGAAACCGGTGTTGACGGCCAGTCGGCGCCCGCACCCGGAGACGTCCATGCCCAGCAAGTCCGGCGTGTCCCAGTCGGCGGCGGCCGCGAAGGCCACCTTGGCCCCGAAGGAGTGCGCCAAGAGGAACGTGCCGGCACCGGGTGCATGGCGTGCCGTGAATGCCTTCACGGCGCAGCGCACGGTGGCCGCTTGGGCGGTCAGCCGTTGTCCTGCGGGCAGGCGGGCGGCCGAGGCCCCGTAGCCGGGGCGGTCCAGCGCCAGCACCGTGTATCCCAGGCGCGCGCCAAGAGTCAGCAACGACCCGTCCGGGTGCGCTTGACCGTCGAAATAGCCCGCGTTCATACCGCCACCGTGCAGGGCAATGATTACCGCGCGTGGAGCCGTCTGTGGGGGCTCGCTCAGCAGGCCGGACAGGATGATGCCGCCCGCATCGACGGTGACCGGTCGGACGCCGGGTGAGCTCCGCCGGTCACAGGCCTCCAGCGCATTGGCCGGGCTGGCGGGAGCGGGCTGCGCGGCGGGGACATCAACCATGGCAGGCAGTCCTCAAAACTCGGGGTGACGGCGCGCAAGCTGCACTGCTGCACCGGCACACGCAGCACGCTGGCCGGTCAGGTCTGTCCAGGCGCGGGCCAGGCTACGTCCGCAGGCCTCGCTGTTCATCCTGCGTGTCGCGATGACCGCCGGCCACCCCAGCCACCCACCAGGGTTACCCTCACCTCCGAGAACAAGGAAGTGGGCGCAACGAGGACTGCTTCGGCACCGAAGCGGCCGCTGAGCCGCTGCTGGCCCAGGACCGGTGGCACGCCCTGGCCTCCGCCTCGACGGACAGCCCGTGAAGGAGCCGTCGGCAGTCGCCCAGACGGTACTGCGGCTGGGAGCCTGCGGTTACGATTCTTCGCGACGGCCTGACCAAGGCCCGCGCCGCCCAGAGCTGGCCCTTCCCGCTGCTGGACGAGCCGGCAACCGCCGCGCGTGGCCCGCACGCCGGGCCGCCGCTCGCTCCGGCCCGGCCCTAGCGTGGTGCCGGCCCGCCGGGACCGCTTCGGATGCCCTCGACACCGCGGGGGCACGTCGGCGACCTCCAATTCGCGAGCAGGGGCAGACCCGTCACGGGGGGAACCAGCCTGCCCCTGCACGTCGGAGCTCGCAGCCCCCTCCGAAGAGGGCGGACTCCTCGACCCTCATGATCGGGTCACCTTCTCCAGCGCATCGCGGTGCCGATGTGTCACACGGGACCGCTCGGCATGGCGTGAGAGGTACTGCCTCGCGGAAAAACGGCGCAGGGCAGGCTGGCGTGTGGCCCGCGTTGCCTGGGTTGGTCAGGCCCCCTCGGCCCAGTGTGAAGGGGCGTGCGCGGGCGATCAGTAGCGCGGCGTCGTCGTGGTTGTCGGGGTGCCAGAGGTCGTGAAGGAGCCGGTCGCAGGTTTCTTCCAGCGTCGGCCGCACCCCAGCGGCCGGACAGGGCAACGCCAGCGGTTCGAACGCGCCCTCAACGCGAACGCTGTGATCGCCCTCAACGAGGAGAAGGCCGATGCGGTGCGCCGCGCCCAGGCCGCTTGCCAGGTCGACGACAGGTGGGGAGCCACATGAACTGCTCCGGCTCGTGCGGGTCACGGCCCGCTACTGGGCCGGCGCCAACGCCTCGGACTTGGCTGCCCTGTCGCCCTGCCCGACCGGGCGCGAGGTGTGCCGTGGCCGGTCCCGGCCCGGCTGCCACCCACAACGGATGCAGGGGCATCATCCCGGTCCGTGAGGCAGCGGGCCGTCGGCGTGGTGTCGAGCCTCCCACGAGAGCGCAAAGGGTAGGTGTGCGGTGGTGAAAGTGCGTCGAGTGTCCGCAAGAGCGGTGAAGAAACCAGGGAAATCGGCCGTGTGTTCTTCGATTGGCCGGGCATCCGGAGCGTCGGAGGTTGATAACTATGGTTCCCCTGCTTCTGGTTCTACTGCTGGCCCTGATCCTTTTCGGTGCGGGTTTCGCGCTGAAGGCACTGTGGTGGATCGCCGTGATCGTGCTGGTGGTCTGGCTGCTGGGCTTCGTCGTGCGGACGGCGAATACCAGCGGCCGCAAGGGCCGCTGGTATCGCTGGTAGCCATCAAGCGGCAACGCGCCACACTGCGGGCCCCGGGTACACCCGGGGCCCGCAGACATATCCGACACCAGGGCATCAAACCCGTGAAAAAAGTACGCGCCTGGGCCGCTCGTGCTGGATCTGCAGATCGTCGGCGGTGCGTACGTGTGTCGGTGTGGGACAGCGACCCGGTTCTGCCGGACGTTGCTGCCACCGACCCGCAGTGCGTGGGCCGGCACGGCCTGGAGATCACCCTCGCCGTCAGCCAGGGCTATGAAGTCCACCGCGAACCGGTCGGCAAACGCGTCACGGCGCTGATCGCGCTGGCCGATGACCCCGGCGGGAACATCGCCGGCCGCACTGCGCCATAGGGGCTATAGGGAGGCCGACAGGAGAGGGCTGGGGCCGATGGATGGAGGCGCAGGTTCCGCTGCTTCACCGGGCCCCAGCTATGAGGCCTAGTTGTATTGATCACGAGCGTTGTTGACACTCGCCGGGCTTGATCATGGCGAAGACCTCCGGTGTGGTGGAGCTGTCTAGGACTGCACCGCACGGAGGTCTTCGTGTCCCACCGTAATGCCCGGCTGACCGTTCACGGCAGGCGACTGCTGGTCGAGCGTGTCCGCACCGGCCGCCCGATCGCGCATGTCGCAGCGGAAATGGGCATCTCGCGTGTCACCGCCCACAAGTGGATCCGCCGCTGGCGGGACGAGGGCGAACAGGGACTGCATGACCGGCCCAGCCGTCCATGCACCACACCCCACCGCACCGCAGCAGCGGTGGAGGCCCGTGTCTGCCGCCTGCGCCAGGAACGCAAACTCGGGCCCGCACGTCTCGGGCCGATCCTGGGCCTGCCCGTCTCCACCGTGCACCGGATACTGGCCCGCCACGGCCTCAACCGCCTGGCGTTCCTGGACCGGCCCACCGGCCAGGTCATCCGCCGCTACGAACGCCACCGGCCCGGCGAACTCATCCACGTCGACGTCAAGAAGCTCGGCCGGATCCCCGACGGCGGCGGCCACAAGGTGCTGGGCCGCCAGGCCGGCCGCGCCAGCCGCAGCAACATGGGCTTCGACTACATCCACTCCGCCGTCGACGACCACTCTCGCCTCGCCTACAGCGAGATCCACAGCGACGAGAAGGCCGCGACCTGCGCCGGCTTCTTGCGCAGGGCGGCGGCCTTCTTCACCACGCACGGTATCGACCGCATCGAGCGGGTCCTGACCGACAACGCCTGGCCCTACCGCAAGAGCTTCGCCTGGCGCGATGCCCTGGCCGACATCGGCGCGGCCGGCAAGCTCACCCGTGCCTACCGGCCGCAGACCAACGGCAAGGTCGAACGCTTCAACCGCACCCTGCTCGACGAATGGGCCTACCTGCGGCCCTACACCAGCAACACCGAACGCACCGACGCCCTGGCAGACTTCCTGCACACCTACAACCACCACCGCAGCCACACCGCACTCGGCGGCCAGCCACCGATCACCCGCGTGAACAACCCCTGCGGGTCAATACACCTAGTGCCCATGAAAGTGGCGAGAGGTCAGACCACCGGTGCAGGGGGCGCCGGGTTCGGGTGTCTGCGGGCCTTGTACGTAGACGGTGATGAACTGCCGGACACGGGGGTCGGATGCCGTGTCGACGCTGAGCTGGTGGCCCCAGGCGGACAGCGTGATCGTCGCGGTCTGACCGGTGATGGGGCTCATCATCGTGTAGGGGGTCCTGGTGACGGTGTCCGCGAGCTCCTTGATGTCGGTGGCGGTGGCCGTGTCGTTGTAGGTGACCCACACCGCCCCGTGTTCGAGGGAGTGGACGGCGTTCTCGTTGCGGATTGGCCTGGTGTGGACGGTGCCGTCACAGGTCATCCATGTCGCGTCGTGGTCACCGCCGACGGGCGGAGTCATGGGATAGTCGACAGCGCCTTTGACGTGGCGGTACGTCAGCCTGTCGGCGTCCCAGAGTCTTTCGCCGCGAACGTGTTTCCTGGCCGCGGCGGCTTTCCGTTCGCTGTCCTCGTGGGCGTTGAGAGCCCAGTAGCCAGCGAACCATGTGAGGACGACGGCGCCGATCGTCATGAGGAAGATGCGGTGGCGGCGCTCGCGGGCCCGGAGTACCGCCTGCATGGCTGTATCGTGCTCCGGCGCGGCTCTCGTGACAGTCGGGGTTTTTGTGGTTGCCGTGACCCTTGTCCTGCTGGTCTTGCCCATGGAAAGGTCAGGCGTTCCAGACACCCTGCCGGGCAGCGGCCTCGGCGTAGTCGGAGAAGTCCCGGGGAGCGCGGCCCAGCGAACGCTGCACACCGTCACTGAGTGTGGCAAGGCCACCGGAGCGTACGCATTCGTACAGACCGACGGACAGCTGCACCCACTCCTCGGGCACGCCCTGGGCGCGCTGCTCGTCCGCGTACGCCTCCGGGGTCAGCGGCACGTAGCGGAGGTCGCGGCCGGTGGCCCGGGCGATCTCCTCGACCGCGTCCCGGAAGGTCATCAGCCTCGGGCCGCTGAGCTCGTAGTGCCACCCGGCGTGCCCGTCCTCGGTGAGCGCGGCGACCGCCACCTCGGCGATGTCCTCGGCGTCGACGAACGCCTCCTTTCCGTCCCCGGCCGGCAGCCGTACCTCGCCGCGCAGCACGGGGGTGAGCAAGAAGTCCTCGCTGAAGTTCTGGAAGAACCAGCGAGGCCGCAGCACGGTCCAGTCGAGGCCCGCGTGCTCCAGCGCCCGCTCCGCGCTCAGGACCTGCTCATAGTCCACGCCCCCGCCCTCGGGCACGGACAGCAGCACCGCACGCCGTGCCCCGGCCGCCGCGGCCTGCCGGGCCAACGCACCGATGGCATCCGCGGCCTGCCGACTGCCGAGGTCGGGAACCACCAGATACATCCCCGTCACCCCTCGCAGCGCCGGCTCCCAAGTGCCCCGGTCGGTCCAGTCGAAGGACGGCGTTCCGGAACGGGAGGCCGCGCGGAGCGCCACCCCCTGCTCCTGCAGCAGCCGCGCCACCCGGCGGCCCGTCTTTCCCGTAGCACCGGTCACCAGGATCATCTCGTCGCTCATGGGCTCAACTGAACCAGCCGCCGACCGCCTCACCCATGCCACACAGGCTCACGTCCATACGCGTTCGTCTACGCTGACCGACATGGACCCCGCGGGACTGACCGGCATCGATCCGCTGACCGATCTCCTGAACGGGGTGCGCACCCGTGGCGCGCTCTTCAACCAGTCCTCCCTGACCGGTCCCTGGGCGACGCGTTTCGAGGACGGCTCACCGCTGGCCCTCGCGGTCGTTGTGCACGGCTCCGTCTGTATCACCCCCGAGGGCGGCGCCCCGGTCCGGCTCGGCCCCGGTGACGTCGCGGTGCTGTGCGGGGGCGCGCCCTATGTGATCGCGGACGACCCGAGCACAGAACCGGACGTGGTGATCCGGGCCGGAGGCCGCTGCACGACCCCACAGGGCGAGGAACTGCTTCCCGCACGGACCCCGGACGCGGGCGCCTGGAACGCCGCAGAGCCAGACCGCACCCTTCTGATCAACGGCCTGTACACCGTCGACGTCGGCACGCCGGGCCGGCTGCTCTCGGCCCTGCCACCGCTTGCCGTCATCGAATCGTCCGTGGGGACCTGTCCGGTCAGTCACTCGACCTTCGAAGAGATCACTCGCGAGGAACCCGGGCAGCAGATCCTGCTGGACCGGACGATGGACCTGATACTGATCACCGCCCTGCGCGCCTGGTTCACCCGTCCCAGCGCAGAGATCCCCACCTGGTACCGGGCCCACAGCGACCCCGTGGTCGCCCCGGCACTGCGCCTGCTGCACGACGACCCCGCCCACCCGTGGACCCTGCCCGCACTCGCGGCGAAAACCGGCGTGTCACGAGCGCACCTCGCCCGGCGCTTCAACACCCTGGTCGGGCAACCACCCATGACCTACCTGCGGCAACGCCGCATGGCGCTCGCCGCTGAGCTACTCCGCGAGCCCGACACAACCCTCGCCGTAGTGGCCGACCGCGTCGGCTTCGCCAACGCCTTCGCCCTCAGCAACGCGTTCAAGAAAGAACACGGCGTCAGTCCGAGCGAATACCGCACGCGCGAAACACGGACGGAAATCTGACACTACCGGGACTATCTCTGGTTCTTCGCGAAGGTATTCGATCCAGCCATGGCGCTGGCACCAGCCGATCGCCTTGCGCGCGATGGACAGTTCCCGGTCGCCGGTGTCGGCCGCCCTGTGAAGGTGAGGTTGTGGAGGCGGGCGAAGCCGAGCATGAAGTGTCCCTGGGGCTCGACCATCATGCAGAAACTTCCTCCGCAGTCCAAGGACGAGGCGGAAGGGCGGGCCCCCCGCTCAGGGCGCTCAACTCACGCAACCACCCGGCCACACGCTCAGGCGACGCCGGGACGTTCGGCAGTTCGAGCCAGAACGCAGGAAGAACATGACCGTGAACAGAACGGCTTCGACGCTCGACTGGTCGTTCTCTAGAACAGCCTGCTCCACCCACCCCTCCTCGCTGCCACGGAACATGTTCACAATCAGGGCGCCGGGAGCCGCATGGGCCTGCTCCGACCAGACTCGAAACAGAATGTTGTACTGGTGGGCACGCGTGGGATCCGACGACAGCTTGGCCAGTTCGGCCGTGTCCTTCCGGCACCAACTCGACACCCACCTGACTGAGCCGTCCGCCTTCGGCTTCCGCCGTCGTCGATCTCCTCCGGCCTCCAGCCGGTGATGTCGAGCAGCAATCCGTCCAGCGGCCCGCCTACCAGTTCGGCGTAGCTGCGTCCCGGCTTCGGGCCCGGGTGGTCGTGGTCGGTGCCGTAGATCCGGCCGCGCAGCAGCTGCTCATCGTCGCTGTCCATGCCGTCCAGCCTCGCAGCCGCCACCGACAACGAGGGCTTGCCCAAGGAGTGGACAAGCCCTCGCGCTGCCGGGAGGTCTGGCCCGGGTCAGCTGCGCCAGCGTCCGAGCCAGCCGCCGGCCTTCGAGGCCTGCGCCGCCTCTTCCTCCTGGCGCTCCTGCTCCTGGCGCTCGCGTTCGGCCCTGTTCCGTCTGCCGCTCCGCCTCGAGCGCCCGGATCTTGCAGTCGTCGCACAGGTGCGGGTGACTGTTCCCGCGGCCCCAGTCGACCGCGATGCTGGCCTTCCACCGGTCGTCGGTGAACTTCTGCCCGCAGTCGGCACACACGGGGCGCTGAGCCTCGCGTTCGGCTGCTTCCTGCGCGAGACGGCGTCGCGCCTCTTCGGCACGGCGGGCAAGGGCGGCATCGCGGCGGGGGTTGCCGATCGCGTCCCAGAGGTTCTGTCGGCCCTCGCGGCCGAAGCGCCAGAACGCGGGCCCGGCCGGGCCGTGCTCAGGCAGCAGCTCCAGCGTGGTCGCCACGATCGGCATCTTCCCCTGGTAGAGGTGGAAGCCGTCGGCCGCCTGGCCCTGCCAGTGCTCGCGGGTGAGGGCGGCGACCTTTTCCATCTGCTTCAGCGCGGGCCGCTTGCCGACCTGGTTGAAGACGAGCAGGACCGGCGGGTGCGTCGCGTCGCCCCACTGGGGATCGGGGGCGGACCAGCGGGTGCGCCACATGGGCTTGTCCTGGCCGTCGGTGTCCTTCGTCTTGCGGTGGAAGTGGCGCATGTACTTGTCGAACTTCAAGGCGATGACGCTCGCGTCCTCGGTGCAGTTGTCGGCCTCGATGAACAACAGCGGCAGCCCCGCCTCCGGGGCAGGTGAGGACGAGGTCGGCCCACGCGCATCCCACGCCGGGGTTCCTCCAGGTACCCGTCGCCGGGAGGGCGACCTCGGTGGCGTAGGAGGTGATGCTGCCAATCCTGTTGGGGGCGTCGACCCAGGCCTGGGCGGCCGCGATGGCTTCGGTCGGCTCACCGGCCACCAGGTGAAGGTCGGGCTTCGGACGGATCATCGCGATGACCGTCTCGTTGACCGTCATCGCGTGCGAAGCCCCCGAGCGGCCCGCGCTCTTGGGCATGCCGCCCATCTCCTCCGGCCCCCGGTCCAACTCGAGTCCGGCAGCGGCCAGGCCGTCCTTGGTGAGCAGGCGCACCTCCTCTCCCCCTCGGGTGCGGCCGCCGTCGACGGACAGGCCATGCCGTCGCAGATCTTGAGCGCGCCGCGATGGGAGGCGGTGCTCGCCTCCTTCCGCGCGGCTGGCGTCTTCTTCGTGGTGTGCCGGAAGGTCAGGTGCGGTGCAGACAGCCGCTGGATCTGATCCGCCGTCGCGGCCTTGAGCGCCCCGAGCACGCACAGCACATCGGAGCGCAGGTTGTTCGTCGATCCCTCCTCGTTCGTCTTGCGCTTGCCCGCCATCAGCCCCGCCCTCCCGTGCGTCGCGACCGGCCACCGGCCGGGCGCCGGCCCCCGGCCGCAGAGGGCACCAGGCGCGCCCTGAACCCGATGATCGCCTCCACCACTGACACCCCACCCCCACCTGTTTCCCAGGGCTTGGTCAGTGAGAGGAGGAGAGAAGAGGGCTGTGACGGCACGTTGAAGCGCCCAAAAGCCGTGGTGTGCTGAGCAAATGCGGTCGGCTCAGGTGTCGGGCACGGAAGTGGGTACGGCAGTGGGATCGCAAGCGCCGACGGCAGGAGACTGCGGCGGCTTGCCCAACCGACCAGCCCTCCCGGCGCGGGTCGCGCGGCGACCTGGTCGGCGGCGCGGTCCTTGTACGGCGGGCGCCTGTGTTCGGTCATCATCGGCGGTCTCTCCCTTGCGTCGTGGCGTCTTCCACCGGCCCTGTAACGGCCCGGTGGGCGCCCGCGCGAGGCAGAGCCGCCCCGATGACCAGTCGGCGCGCCCCGCTACTCCGACCGCCCCATGCCCGTCGGAGCACTCCGCCGGCCAAAGCCGCCCGCGTGACCGCCTGCCTGAACCTCGCCCAAGACCTCCCTCCTGCCGTCCTGGCCTCGATCACCGGCATGCACGTCACGACCGCCGAGCAATGGAGCAGACGCGCTGCACCTGACTGGAGCGCCTACGTCGCGGCACGCCGCTCTGCGACAAATACGGCGAAGCGCTGATCACAGGCAGGACGGGCGTTGCCAGGCCAGAGCCGGCCCGACATGGCCTCGCCGGTGTTCGCGAGGCGAGGAAGGCGAGGAAGGAAGGGGGGAAACACAGCAGCGGGTGGAAGCCGAAGCTGCCCTCGTTGGGCCGGGGTGGCCGCCCCGACCCAACGATGCCCAACCGGTCACCGACCGACAAAGCCCATGTGCAGCTCGTTGTAGCGGTCTCCGTGTACGCCGATGCGCGCCGCTGTCGCGTCGAGGTCGGCGACCTCGTCGGCGGACAGGGCGACCTGGGTCGCACTGGCGTTCCCCTCCAGACGCTCGACCCGGCGTGTGCCGGGAATCGGGACGATCCACGGGTGCTGTGCGAGAAGCCAGGCCAGAGCGACCTGTCCGGGGCTGGCATTCTTGGCCTGGGCGAGGTTGGCGACGTGGTCAACCAGTGCCTGGTTGGCGACACGGTTCTCTTCGGCGAACCGGGGGATCGAGGCACGGATGTCGCCTTCGGCGAACGAGGTCGTGGTGTCGACGGTGCCGGTGAGGAAGCCCTTGCCGAGCGGGCTGAACGGCACGAACCCGATTCCGAGCTCGGCGAGCGTCGGCAGGACCTCGGGCTCGGGATCGCGGGTCCACAGAGAGTACTCACTCTGGACCGCGGTCACCGGGTGAACTGCGTGGGCCTTGCGGATGGTCGACGCCGCTGCCTCGGACAGGCCGAAGTGGCGCACCTTGCCCGCCTGCACGAGTTCGGCCACCGCACCGGCGACGTCCTCGACGGGGACATCGGGGTCGACCCGGTGCTGGTAGAAGAGGTCGATCGTCTCGCTGCGCAGTCGGCGCAGGGAAGCGTCGGCGACCCGCTTGATCTGCTCCGGCCGGCTGTCGAGCCCGGCGAACTTCCCTCCTTCGATGCGCCAGCCGAACTTCGTCGCGAGGACGACCTGGTCCCGTACGGGGGCGAGCGCCTCGCCCACGAGCTCTTCGTTGACGTAAGGGCCATAGACCTCGGCCGTGTCGAAGAAGGTGATGCCGCGGTCGACGGCAGCGCGGATCACGCCGATCATGTCCTGCCGGTCGCCGGGATTCGGCCCGTAGCCCTGGGACATGCCCATGCATCCCAGGCCGATGGCCGAGACCTGCAGGCCCTGACCGAGCGTGCGCGTGTGCATTTTGTGTCCTCTCGGAAGTAATGGTGTGGTGACCGGCGTCTTCGCACGTGCCACGCGGGGCGCTTTTGCGGCGATCTGCAGCAACCAGGACAGAGCCCGGGCGTCCCCGCCTGCTGTCGCAACCGATGCAACCGCAGCTCACGAGGATGTGGGAGGGTCGCTTGTTCCGTGTACTGGCAGTGCACCTCTCAGCGGTGCCCCGTCCCACCGGGACCCATAGCCTCGACGGCGTGGACCAGCGCAGCGAAATCCGTGAGTTCCTCAGCACCCGACGAGCGAAGATCACTCCCGAGCAGGCAGAACTGCCGATCATGGGCGGCCATCGGCGGGTGCCGAGCCTGCGCCGGGAGGAGGTCGCCCTCCTTGCCGGGATTAGCGTCGAGTACTACGCCCGTCTGGAACGCGGCAATCTCCGGAGCGCTTCCGACGCCGTCCTCGACGCTGTCGCCCGCGCGCTGCGGCTCGACGAGGCCGAACACGCGCACCTGCGCGATCTGGCCCGCACCGCTCACCCCGGTGCCGGCCGCCGCGTACCGCGCCGCAGCCGACCTCAACCCCTGCGGCCCACCCTGCAGCACCTGCTCGACGCCATGACAGAAGCCCCCTCCTTCATCCGCAACGGCCGCCTGGACGTCCTCGCCATCAACCGCCTCGGGCGCGCCCTGTACGCCCCAGCCCTCACCGGCAGTGCCCGCCCGGCCAACCTTGCCCGGTTCCGCTTCCTCGACCCGGCCGCCGCCGACTTCTACGCCGACCTGGACAACACCGCCCACAGCACCGTCGCCCTTCTCCGCACTGAGGTCGGCCGCGACCCCTACAACCATGACCTGACCGACCTGATCGGCGAACTGTCCACCCACAGTGACGAATTCCGCACCCTGTGGGCCACCCACGACGTACGCCTGCACCGCACCGGCACCAAGACCTTCCACCACCCCACCGTCGGCACCCTCAGCCTCACCTACGAAGCCATGCCGCTGCCCACAGACCCGGGCCTGACCCTCACCGCCTACACCGCCGCACCCGGCACCGCCTCTCGCGAGCGCCTGGAACTCCTCGCCAGTTGGGCCGCCGCGCTCGACCATCCCGATCTGCCCGAGCCCGGGGCGTCGCCCGTGACGCAGACGCGCACCGCATAGCCTTGCCCGGCGGTGCATCGGTTCGGCCGATCCGTCCTTCACCTTTCGCGGCGAACGCGTCGGCATGTGCCGAGACACCTCAGTCCTGCCCTCGGTGCACGGAGCGGAGATGACCAGGGCCAAAACCGCAACGCCGAACGGCAGGCGGCCCCGCCCGGCAGGACCCGGGCATGCGATTGTTGACTCGGCTACCGGGTGTGGAGTGACTGGGCGGCGTCAAAATAGCGGCCCGTGTCGCGGAAGTAGCTGCGGAAAAGGCGCTTGCTGAGCGGAGCTCCGGCGCGGCCCATGGCAGTCGGGGTGATGCCGATGCGCCAGGTGAATCGGCAGTGGTCCGGTCCGTCAGGTTCGACCAGGTAGTCCTCGCCGGCGCTGACGAACAGAGGAAATCTGGCGCGGCTGAAGTAGAAGGAATGGCGGCGGCCTTCTTCCAGGCGAAGAAGTACGCGTCGTTGGCCATGGCCCCCATAGCCACCGCCCGGCGGGTAGTGCCGACACCGAAAGGCCGGCGTGATGTCCATCGAATTTTCAGGCCGCGGCACCAGTGAAGGGGGTCGTCGCTGACCAGTTCCGCCCAGACCGATTCGGCCGGCCGGCTGATGGACCACGTGTGGACGAATCGCAGTGGTGCATGGTCGAAGTAGGTCTCGTCGACCGGTTTGAGGGAGAACATCGGCAGCGCCATGGCCAGCTCCGTTGAAGAGTTGCAGCATTTAGGGACGTGATCGACCGCGGACGGGGTCAATCCGGACAGAAGGTCACCGTTCTCACCGGCTCGCCGCGTGCCCCGGCTTGTCAGCGGCGGACAGCATTCGGGCGGTCAGGCGGATCAGCAGCCCAGGCGGGGTGATCCGGCCGAGGATGGTCATGGCCCGGTTGCGCAGGCCCGGGACGATGACGGGGCGGCCGCGGTCGAGCGCGCGCAGGCCGGCGTCGACGACCGGGCCGGGCTCGGCGAGCTTGCGGTAGATCGCCGTGTGGGAGACGTCGGCTTTCAGCGCGTCGGTGAAGCCGGTGCGCGTGGGGCCCGGACACAGCGCGGTCACGGTGACTCCGCTGCCGCGCGTCTCCTCCGCGAGGGCCTGGCTGAACGACAGGACGAACGCCTTCGCGCCGCCGTAGACGGCCTGGAGAGGGGCGGGCTGGAAAGCGATCGTCGAGGCGACGTTGAGGATCCGTCCGCGGCCGCGGGCACGCATGGCAGGAAGCAGCTCGTGCGTCAGTCGCACCACGGCCGTGACGTCGACCGCGATCAAGGTGGACTCGCGCCACGCGGGCACCTCGGCGAACCGGCCGTACGTGCCGAAGCCGGCGTTGTTCACCAGCACGTCCACGTCCTTGCTCTTCAGTTCGGTCAGCAACAGCTCCAGGCCGCTTTCGGTGGCGAGGTCGGCCCCGACCGTCTCGACCACCGCGCCGGGAGTGTGCCGCCGCACCTCCTCACGCACGGCGTCGAGGCGTGCGGCGTCGCGGCCGGTCAGGACCAGGGGGTGGCCACGCTCGGCCAGCCGTCGGGCGAACAGCGCCCCAAACCCGGACGAGGCCCCGGTGACCACGGCCCAGTCGGTCGATGAGATCGACATGTCACTCCTTCGCTCACAATGTTAATGCCTTTAACATAGGAGTCAATGTTAAAGTCGTCAACATGTCAGCTCGCTCTGCCTCCGCCGACCGCCCCGGAACCGGGAAATCAGCCGCCTATCACCACGGCGACCTCCGACGGGCGCTGACCGACGCCGCATTGGACCTGATCGGCGAGCGGGGGCCGAAGGGCTTCACCCTGACCGAGGTCGCTCGGCGCGCGGGCGTGAGCACAGCCGCGCCCTACCGCCACTTCACCGACAAGTCCGACCTGCTGGCGACCGTGGCCGAACTCGGCTTCCAGCGTCTGCACGACGCCCTCCGGGCCGCTCCAAAGGGCCGTAACGGCCGCGACCACGTCATCGAGCTGGGCCGCGCCTACCTGCGCTGGGCACTCGACCACCCCGACTTCTACCTCGTGATGTTCGGCGCCGAGGTCAAGGGCACCGACTACCCTGGCCTCGGCCGCGCCGCCGAGGCCGCGTTCGGCGTCCTGCACAAGGCAGTCGAAGCCGCCAGGGACTCCGGGACGCTGCCGACCAAGGACGCCCGCGCACTCGCCGGCTCACTGTGGGCGGTGGTGCACGGAGCCGCATCCCTCGACATCGGAGGCGCCTTGCACGCCCACGTCGAAGCCCCTTCCGAGGACCTCGTCGTGGAGACGATCACCGCACTCACCGCCCCCTGACGAAACACTTCACGAGCGACACGGTCCCCACATTCCTGACCGGCGTCAGCCAAGCAAGCGGCCCGCCGGTCAGGCAGCCCTAGGCATGCCTCATCGCCCCTGATCAGAAGGCACTTTCGTGTTTCCGCTCAAGATCCGGAAAGCCACAAGTGCAATACGCGGGCTAACTCGAACTCACGTCGAAACGACATCCGCGGAAAACGACACAGCCAACGCACCCCGCGGCCACTGACAGCCCGCCCGCCCACCCCATGGTCCCGCGGGCCGGAATACCGCACGGTTCAAATGACGCTCCCCACCAACTCCCCGGGCGCCGTTACCCAACCGTGATCACCAGACGGCGCTGTGACTTCGATCGATAGGTGGCCCGTGCCCTCGGGCGGTCGATTAGGTCGGCGGGCTACGAGGATCTGTAATTGGCCCTCGTGAGGATCAATAGGTGGCCCGAGCGAGTCCTGCTCTGGGCGTATCAGGTCAGGACGTGGGAGGAACGGCGCGGTGCAGAGGTTCCAGGTCTCCGTGCAGGGAGGCGTGGAGTGCAGCCGCGAGTTCACGGGCTCGCTCCTCGCTCGAGACGCCGTGCATCATGAAGTAGACCGGTCCTGTGTAGGCGTCCGCCCCGACTTCGCGGTTGTCGACCAAGCGGACGATCGCGGCCCGGATTGCGTCGTTCACGGTGTCGTCGACAACGTGTCCGGAGCCAGCGGTGAGTGTGTCCGCCTTCACGGTCCACCATGGACCGTCGGCTTCGATGGCGACGAACACGGCTCCGTGCGCCATGGCCTGCCGGTATGCCCTGTGGAACGCCCCGGTGCCACTGGCGACGGGGATGAGGTGGGCGGGGCAGGGAACAGGCAGCGGCTCCATGAGGGGATTGTGCAAGAGGCCAGGAACCTTTACGTCCGCTGACACTCGAAGATCGTCCGGGTGGCTGCGATGGCCATCCCGAAAGGACGTCCACGGGGTGAAGGGCTGCGTAGGACATCCTGGGCGGGGCAGTGGGGCGGTAGGTTCCCGTCGAGATACCGGCGCGTTGTCTCCTGGTGAGACGGTTGGGAGAGTGTCGTGGCTGACCCTCGGTCGAGGCGATCGTCTCCGGCCGCTGCCTGGTAGCGAGGGTCAGTGGCGAGATGGACTACGCGACCGAGCCGGTGCTCCGCCCGCAGTTCAAGGAACTGCTCTCGCGGGGTTCCCGCTCTATCGTGCTGGACCTGTCCGGTGTCTCGTTCTGCGATTCAGCTGGGCTGAACGTGCTGATCGGAGCGTGGAGGCAGGCGGATGCGGGCAGGGCTGTACTGGTCCTGGCGTGTGTGCCTGAGTCGTTGCGGCGGATCCTGCAGATGACCGGGGTAGATCAGCTCCTGCGGGTTTATGACACCGTCACCGATGCGGAAGCCGCCTTCGGTGGCTGAGCCGCGCCGGCAGCGAGTGCAACGAGGTCGCGGACGATGAGGCCGGCTTCCGCCGGGTGCCCCAGCGGTTTCTCGAGGTTGAGGGTGTACTGGTTGCGCCGTCCGGTTCGTTGCCGATGCAGATAGCCGTCCTGCTCAAGGTCGGCGACGATGGCCTGGACCGCTCGTTCGGTGATCTGGCAGGCGACGGCCAGGGTTCGCAGCCGTGCGGTCGGGTCCCCGGCGATGGCCAGCAACACCCGGGCATGCCTGGTCAGGAAGGTCCACTGCCGGTCCGGGTGAGTCATCGCGATCAGCAGCCCTCTCCGGCCCGGTGGGGCGCTACCGATCGCCGTCACAGGCGCGTGTGACATTGAGCGGAAGTTGGCCAGTACGCCGTTGAGGGCCGCAGGTTGCGGTCTGTCGTTGCGTCGTAGTTGGCCATTGTGTTGCGGGATAGTTGGCCAGTTCGGAGACCGTGTTCGTAACGCAGTGTCACTTCTTTGCATGCGGAGAGGCCCCGGTATCAACACCGGGGCCTCTGCGCGCTTGACCGGGTGCACGGCTGCTTGTCAGCGGCCAACGCCAGTGCGCCGGAGTGGATCGACCCGCTGGGCTGAGGTGTGCAGACCGATGACGTTGCCGTGTGACAGGGCCGAGCACGCTCGGCCCCGGTCGAGGTGGCGGTCAGGCAGTGGGGTAGAAGGCGTTGATCTCGGTCAGGACGTGGTCGGGCGCTTCGTGGACGAGGAAGTGACCGGCGTCGGGGACCGTGCTGCCTATGGCGTCCGGGGCGGCATCGTGGAGGGCTGGCAGTGTGATCGGGGCGAAGCCGGTCGTGGTGAGCAGGCGGACCGGGATGGTCATCGGGGTTTCTTGAAAGACGGTGTTGTCGGCCTCGTCCTGGGTCCAGTCCCGGTAGAGCTCGAAGCCGGCGTGCAGGACCTGGGGGCGGGAGTACACCCGGACGTACTCGGCCAGCTCCTCGTCGGAGGCGGGCCTGACGCCGGACTCGGACGGCTGGAAGAGGTGGCCGAGGAAGGTCTCTACCCGGCCGGTGACCAGTTCCTCCGCGAGCGGATGCTGCTGGTTGAAGGAGAAGTGGAACGAGAACGGCGCGAAGTCGGCGAATCTCAGGTTCTTGCCGACCAGCGGGAAGTCCATGAGGAACAGTCCTGCCGCCTGCCGGCGGTACTGGGCGGCCAGGGCGTAGGCGACGCCGGCGCCGAAGTCGTGGGCGACGATCTGCACGTTTTCGCGGTAGCCGAGGTGGTCGAGCAGCCGGTGGACGTAGGTGGCCAGGACCTTGCGGGCCATGGAGGGCGGGGTCCCGGTGGAGTCGCCCATCCCCGGGAGGTCGATGGCGATGACGGTGCGCCCGGGTAGCAGCTTGGCCATGATGTCGCGGTACACGTACCAGCTGTGCGGCCAGCCGTGCAGCAGCACCATGACCTGCGGGCCGTCGCCGCCGATCACATAGTGCATCTGCACGTCTTCGATGGTGGTGAAGCAGTGCCGGAAATCCTTGTTGAACTCGGCGTCGTCCTTGGTCGCTGTGTCGAAGCCGGGACTGCGCGGCTCCTCGGAATCGATCGTCGTGTGTGTTCCGGTGGAAGCATTCATGGTCGTGATACGTCCTTCTCTGGTGGGACGGCAATCGCGAACTGTGGTGGCGCGGATGGCCGATGCCGCGCATCAAGGCCCGTACAGCAAGTGGTCTTCGCTTAAGACGTCTTGCGGCGTGGCCGTGCCCGTGTCGGGGGGTCAGCCCAGGTGGATGGTCGGTGGGTTTTGGGAGTGCTGTTGTTTCCTGGCGTTGACGGCGGTCGTGGTGACGGCCAGGGCGGCCAGGAACATGGCGCCGGCTGCGGTGAAGGCCATGGAGTAGCCGTGGGTCAGGGCGTCGCTCGCCTTGGTGATCAGGCTGGAGTCCTTGGCGGCGAGGCCCTGGTAGAGCGCGGATGCCGCCTTGGGCAGTTGGTCGTTTGCGGCGAAGGTGGAGATGGTCGACAGGATGGCCAGGCCGAAGGCTCCGCCGATCTGCTGGGCGGTGTTGAGCAGTGCGGAGGCGATGCCGGTTTCGTGGTGCTGGACGGCAGTGACGGCGCCGAGCGTCATGGGCACGAAGACATCAAACTGGCGCTCGGGCAGGCGGGCCCTTGCCGCATACTTCCCGCGGCCTGCCCGGTTCAGCTCCGGCGGTCTCGGGCTCAGAAAGATTGACCCATGTTTCTGACATGGAAATGCACCATACTTTGGGTCACTGTCTTCTTACCTTTGAGGCATGACAACGTTTCAGGTTCCTCAGCGCATGAACTTCTCCGCCGTCGCCCCCAGGGTCTTCAAGGCCGTCCTGGCGCTCGACGCCGCCGCCCGTGAGGGGCTCGATGCGGTCCTGCTGGAGCTGGTGCAGATCCGCGCCTCTCAGATCAACCACTGCGCGTACTGCATCGACTACCACACCTCCGACGCCCGCAAGGCCGGCGAGAGGGAAGAGCGGATCTACCAGCTGTCCGCCTGGGAGGAGTCGAGCCTGTACACCGAGAAGGAGCGGGCCGCTCTGGCGCTGACCGAGGCCGTCACCCTCCTGCCCCAGGGTGTGCCGGACGAGGTCTACGGCGAGGCCGCGAAGCACTTCGACGACAAGGAGCTCGCCCAGCTCATCGCGCTCATCTTCACCGTCAACGCGTGGAACCGGATGAACGTCACCACGCGCAAGACCCCCGGCACCGAGTAAACCGGCAGTTCCCCGTCACGGGCGGTGGCCGACCCACCGGGGCCACCGCCCCTGGCATGCCATGACCCATTCCTGACGAAGGGCTGATGAAGCCGTGACCACCATCGACACACCTGTGTCAGCCACCACCGGCCGTTCGCCCGTCAAGGGCTGGCTCGCCGTCCTGGCGGTGACCCTGGGCATCTTCTCCCTGATGACCTCCGAACTGCTGCCCGTGGGCCTGCTCACCCCGGTCGGCTCCGCCCTGGACGTCTCCGAGGGCACTGCGGGACTGATGGTGACCGTGCCCGGTCTGGTCGCCGCCGTCTCCGCGCCCGTGGTCACCGTGGCCATCGGTCGCATCGACCGCCGCATCGTGCTGGCGGTCCTGATCGGCCTGGTGGGCGCGGCCAACCTGGCCTGCGCCTTCGCGATCAGCTTCGCGGTCGTCCTGGCCGCCCGATTCCTGATCGGCATCAGCGTGGGCGGCTTCTGGTCCATCGCCGGCGGCATAGCGCTCCGGCTGGTGCCGGAGAAGCACGCCCCCCGGGCCACCGCGGTCATCTTCGGCGGCGTCGAGACCGCGTCCGTCCTGGGTGTCCCCACGGGGACGGTCATCGGTGACCTCAGCGGCTGGCGTACCGCCTTCGCCGTCGTGGGCATCCTGGGACTGACCTCCCTGGCCTGCATGGTCTTCCTGATGCCGAAGGTGCCGGCCGAGCAGACCATCACGTTCAAGGACTTGCCGAAGGTCTTCAAGGGCAACGCGGGTGTACGAACCGGGATCACCATCACCTTCCTCGTGATCACCAGTCACTTCCTGGCATACACGTTCGTCCGGCCGGTCCTCCAGGACGACGGGATCGACGACAACATGATCGGCGCGCTGCTGCTCGCCTTCGGCGTCGCCGGCATCTGCGGCAACTTCATCGCCGGCGCGCTCATCGCCAAGCGGTTGCGGCAGACCGTCCTGGCCATCTCCCTGGTCCTCACCCTCGCCATGGTGCTTCTCGCCCTCGTCGACACGGCCACCGTCACCACGGGCGCCCTCCTGATCCTGTGGGGCCTGGGCTACGGCGCGGTGCCCGTCACCTTCCAGACCTGGATTCTCGACGCCGCGCCGGACGCGACCGAAGCCGCTTCTTCCCTGTACGTCTCCACGTTCAACCTGTCCATCGCGCTCGGGGCGCTCTTCGGCGGCTTCGCCGTCGACAGCATCAGCACCACGAGCGTGCTGTGGATCGGTGCCGTCCTCGCCCTCTTGACCGTGCTCGTGATGGGCGGGGCCCGCCGCACCGCGTCCGCCGCCGCGTAACGCGCCGGGCCCGGCCGTCGAACCGCCCGTCCTCCCTGATGAATCCCCGCGCCCGGGAGCGGTCCGCCTCTTTCGAACCTCCTTGTAGCAGACCCCACTTCACGGCCTGCGGAGGCCTGCCAATGGCGCATCAGCTGTCTCTCCCCCTCTGCGGGCCATCAGTCCACCAGATCCGGCAAGATGCGCTTGCCGGTCGCGCCGAGGTCGGCCAGTGCCTGCCGCCAGGCGAGGCTCTTGCGGTAGGGCCAGGCATCGTCGGTCAGGACGCGTTCGATACGCAGGATGCCGCAGGTGATGAAGAAGGCTGCCGCCCGCCGCAGGAAGCCGGCGCAGGTGGTGGCCTTGTGGCCTAACCTGCGCCGAACGGCCGCGATCACGCCGAGAGGAACGGCTCCGTCAAATGCGGCGTCGCCAGGTGCAGCGTGGTGGCGGTTCCGCGGCCGAGCATGCGCTGTCTCGAGTGCCTGGCCGCCTCAGGGTCGGCCTCGTGCGCGAAGGCGAGCTCGGGGTGGAGCAGCTGGAGCGCGTGCACCAGGAGGTCGCCGGTGACAAACGCCAGCTCGCGCCCGTCGGCGACCAGCACGCTCTGGTGTCCGGGCGTGGCGACCACGCGCCCGGCGCGCAGCGGCGTGTCCCCGTCGAGGAGCCGGAGCCGGAGCCGGCCGGCGGCCGCGAGCGGGTCGGTGAGGGCCTCGGAAGCCCTGAGCAGCACGTTCAGCCCGGCCGAATCGCAAAACGACACATCCGACAGATCCAGCACGACGAACCCGCCGCCGGCGGCAAGGACGTCGCTGATCTGCTCTCACAGGCCGGGGCCGGTCACATGGTCCATATCGCCGCTGACCCTGGCGACCACACCACGGCCCACAACCGTCGCCTCGACCGAGGAGCTCCCTCCCTGCCGGTGACGGCTACAACGTCTTCATTTGTGGTCGCGCAGGAAGGTAGGAATCTCGTCGCGGGTCGGATAGTTCGGTAGGGGGACTGGCTTGTCCTGCAGGAACGCAGTGATGACGGCTGCGGCTCGGTCGTTGTTGTCGTCCAGGCCGTTCCACATGTGGTGTCCGACTCCGGGCATGTACTGCGTGCGCTGGACAGCGGGGTCATGGGCAAGGATGGCGGTCGCCCATTGACGGACCTGGGAGGAGCATTCGGCGATCATCAGCATCGCGGGGGTCCGGGACTGCCTCAGTAGCGGTGCGATGGAGGGCGAGTCCTTGACTGTCTGCTGGACGCGGAGGCTGGCAGCGGGGCTGAAGGAGAAGTTCTGTGCGGTGTCCTCGGCGGGGATGCGGTGCGCGTCGCGCGCGCAGTAGGCGGATGCGGTGTCGCTGCCGAGGTCAGCGGCGGTGAAGGCGTTGTCGCCTTCGGCCTGTCCGATCAGTCCGGTGTCGGGGGTGAGGAGTCCGAGTCGCATGAGGCCGAATGCCACGGCGTACCGGGGGACGTGCGTCGATCGCGGTCCGGTCGGGGCCGGGGCGAGGCCCCGTGCGGATGCTCGGCCCTTGTGCCCGGTGATGTGTGCGGTGGGGCCGTCCATGGGCCCGGGCTCGGCGATGATCGCCCGGTGCAGGCGTGCGGCGACGCCAGGGTCGGCCAGGGCTCGGGTGAGTACGACTCCGCCTCCGGAGAATCCGAGGATGTCGACCTTGCCGTTGTCCAGGCGATCGACGAAGGCGGCGAGGTCACGGACCGACCTGGAGATCGTGTACTGGTCCATTGTGAGCAGGTCGCTTCGTCCGCCGCCGGCGTGTTCGTAGGCATAGACGTCGTGGCCCTGGCGTGCCAGGAGTTGCAGGAACCGGTGGTCTTGCACGGAGATGCCTCGGACGGGTCCTCCGTGGAGGTACACGAACGGGACGGGGTGCCGGGGGCCGGGGTTCGCGGGCGGGTAGTGATTCACCGCGACCCGGCTGCCTGTGGCCAGGTTCCAGTGCTGAGTGGACACGAACGGCAGCGCGGGCGAGTGCCGCCGGGCCGTGGGCACGGTCGGGATGCAGACCGTCGCTGTCAACGCCGCCGCGATGACCACCGGTAGGAACGGCACGAGCCGCGTCGGCCAGGTGCGGTGCCGGCCCCGCCACAGCGCGAGGACAGCCCCGATCCCGAGGGTCGTCAACCAGGCGGCGAGCCCCGAACCTGCCCCGTCCGTGAGGGCGACCAGTGCGAGAAAGACGACGACCAGCGTCGCGACGGCGGCCAGGGCCAGCAGTAAGCGCCCGGTGAAGCGGACGAGACGTAAAACGGGCGTGGGCACGGCGAACCTCCGACAGTTCCAGAACGCTGTTTCAAAACGACGTTATCAGAGGGGGTAGGCTGCTGGCCGTGGGTAGGCCGAGAACAAACGACGAGGCCGTCAAAGAGCGGCTTGTGGAGTGCGCGACCGAGATGCTCGCCACCCGTCCGCAGGAGTCGGTGACGGTCCGCGCCGTGGCTGCTGCTGCCGAGGCGTCGACGGCGGCGGTGTACTCCTTGTTCGGTGGTAAGGACGGGCTGATCGGTGCGGTGCGCGACAGAGCCGTCGCCGGCCTGTTCCAGCACGTGTCGGCGGTGCAAACCTCCGCGGACCCTCTCGCCGACCTCTACGCGCTGGCCGTCGCCTACCGTCGTTGGGGGTGCGGATACAGCCACCTGTACACGGTGCTGTTCGGTGGTGTGCAGTCCTTCGACCCGTCGGGGGAGGTCGGTGCCAGTGACCCGATCCGTCCGCTCCTCGCGGCGATCGATCGCGCCTTGACGGCGTCCGTTCTCGCTGGCGACGCAACGGCGATCGCCCTGTCGATCTGGGGAACCCTGCATGGGCTCGTGACTCTCGAACTGGCCGGGGCCCTCGACGCCACCACGGCCGAGGCCGCATTCCGCTCGTCGATTCAGGCCACGCTGCGCGGATGGGCGACCGCGGAGGTGTTCCGCAGTCTTCGCCAAGCCGAACTCGCTCGGTAACAGGATCAGGGCCGGTATCCGGGCTTTGCCGATCCTGGCTGAAGCAGCGGTGCGTGGTCGGTGAAGGCCGGCACTGCTGAGTGGGCTCGCGGTACTCGTCCGGGAGCGGGGCACCACGCCTCGTTTGTTCACCAGCGGTGGGCTCTACGCCAAGCTGTACGGCACGCAGTTCGCCCAGCAGCGGGGCCTCGGCGTCGAACCGGTCAAAAGTACGGTCGGCGACAAGGGAACTGTGCTTTGGGCTGATGATGGGAAGAAGGTGGCATTCCAGGATGGGGGCATGCCACATGCAGACTCACCTCCGGCATTTCATGCCCATAGCTTGACGAAGAAGTACGGTCGTAGCGGCGAGCTGGCCCTGACCGACGTGAACCTCACCATCCCCTCCGGCCGTGTCATCGGCCTGGTCGGCCCGAACGGTGCCGGCAAATCGACCCTGCTGCACCTGGCCTGCGGGCTGATCGAGCCGACGTCCGGCTCTCTGACCGTGCTGGGGTCACGTCCGGCGGCGAACGCGTCGCATCTGGCCCGGGTGGGGTTCGTTGCGCAGAGCACGCCGGTGTACGGCTCGTTCACCGTCGGTGCGAACGAGCCCACCCGCCCGATCCGAGGGCGGACGCCGCGTCCATGTCGACGGCGCGATTCTCGGCCGTGCCTTCGGCTCCGGATCACCTGGTGTATCGGCACAGGGCAGCCTGAACCCCGATTACATCGACCTGGGCGAGGGCCTACTGAACGAATGGCGCAGCGGAGGGCCGACCCTCTGGACTCCTGACAGCGGCGGGACACGAGCGCAGCAGTACGGGCCGCCACCCACGGAGAGGTGGCCCGTACCAGCGCGCCGGGGACCACTGGCGACCGCGCCCGGGGACGGGTCAGCTGACTGACCGCGTCTTCTTCGCGCACCGGGCGGGTCGGGTGTCCTGCCCGGTGCGTGGGGTGGTGTCAGGCGTTGGTGTCGTCGTGTGCGAGGTTGCCGCCCAGTTCGCGGGAGGCTTCGGCCTGGGCGAGGAGTTCCTGGGCCTTGGCGATGACGCCCTCGATGGCGTCGGCGCCGGCGACGAAGCGCAGCGGCGGCTGGTCCTGGCCGGCAAGGGTCAGCAGGGCGTGGGCGAGCTTGGCGGGGTCGCCGGGCTGCCGGCCGTTGATGCTCTTCCAGGCTTCGACCGTGGCGGTGGTGCGCTCGGCGTAGTCGTCGATGGTCGGCTCGGGCCAGGTGGTGGAGGCGTCCACGAGCAGCTCGGTGCGGAAGTAGCCGGGCTCGACGATGGTGGTGCGGATGTTGTACGGGGCGATGTCGTGGTGCAGGGCTTCCATCCAGCCCTCGACGGCGAACTTGGACGCGGCGTAGGCGGAGGTGAACTCCGTGCCGACCTGACCGGCGAGCGAGGAGATCGTGATGACGTGGCCGTCGCGCTGGCTGCGCATGACGGGCAGGACGGCGCGGGTAACGTTCATCGGGCCGAAGAGGTTGGTCTCGATCTGCTGCCGCATGTGCTCCGGGGAGACCTCTTCGAAGTAGCCGGCGTAGAAGTTCCCGGCGTTGTTGATCAGGACGTCGATGCGGCCGAAGCGGTCAACTGCAGCCTGAGCGGCCGCATGCGCGTCGTCCAGGCTGGTGACGTCCAGCTTGGTGACCAGCAGGTTGTCCTGCGGGCCGCCCAGGGTCTTCTCTACCTCCTCGGGGCGGCGGCCGGTGGCGACGACCTGGTGGCCAGCCGCGAGGGCCTGGCGGACGATGTCCGTGCCGAGACCGCGTCCTGCACCGGTGACGAAAATGGCCTTGCTCATGAGGGATTCCTTCTCGGGTGCCGCGTGCGGCACCCGGCGGGTTGGGGAAGTTGGCGGGTTGCGTTGGCCAGGCTGTGGCGGGTCGGTGGTGGAGGTGCTCACGCCTGTTCGGTGGGCATGATCCACAGCTCGCCCACGGCGGCGTGGCGGGGACGGGTGACCATGTAGGCGACGCCGTCGGCGATGTCCTCGGCGGCCAGGACCTCGGTCCCCTCGAAGTAGGGGTCGATCAGTTCGCTGCGGACCTCGGGCTTGTTGTGTGTGCCCAGTTCGCTCTCCACCGCGCCCGGCTCCAGGACACCGACGCGCACGTGGCGCTGGGCGACTTCCTGGCGCAGGGACTCGGTGAAGGCGTGCACCCCGAACTTGGTGACGTTGTAGACGCCGAAGCCCCGGCTCGCCACCCGGCCCGCGTACGAGCCGATGTTGACGATGTCGGCGACCTGGCGCGGGTCCTGTTCGGCGGCCTTCAGCATGTGCGGCAGGGCGGCGCGGGTGGTGTAGAGCAGGCCCTGGACGTTGACGGCGATCATGCGGTCCCACTCCTTGGCATCCGCGAGGACGACGGGCCCCAGGAGCATCAGGCCGGCATTGTTGACCAGGGTGTCCAGCCGTCCGAACCGGTCGACGACCTGCTGTACGGCGTCCTCGGCCTGGATGCGGTCGGTGATGTCCGCGGCCACCACCGCGGCGGTGCCACCGGCCTGCTCGATCTCGGCAGCAAGGGCTTCCAGGCGGTCCTTGCGGCGGGCCACGAGCGCCACCGAGGCCCCGTGCTCGGCGAGCCGACGGGCGGTGGCGGCGCCGATACCGCTGCTCGCACCGGTGACGAGTGCGACGGTGCCGGTCAGTTTCGAAGCCATGGGGGTGTCCTCTTCTTCAGACGTACGGCGTGAGGGCAGACGGCGGACAGCGGCAGCAACGATCTCCTACGTGCCAATACGGCGCGTAAGACTCGGATGATCAGTGCCGCGCACCGGGCCCGCTCTCCAGGCAACCACCCGCGAACGTCCCGTGGGCCGCCGTAAAGGGCACCGCGCTTCCGGGGGTCTGCCAGTACCCCCTTCAGCACCCTGACCTGCCAGGTACCGCCGTACCGTGGACCCATGGACCGCAGCAGCGAGATCCGTGAGTTCCTGCGCACCCGCCGGGCCCGGATCACCCCCGAACAGGCCGGGCTCACCCCGCACGGCGGCGCCCGCCGGGTGCCCGGCCTGCGCCGCGAGGAAGTCGCCCAGCTCGCCGGGGTCAGCGTCGACTACTACATCCGTCTGGAGCGGGGCCGCACCCAGGGCGTCTCCAAAACCGTCCTGGAAGCCGTCGCCCGCGCCCTGCACCTGGACGAGGCCGAACGCGCCCACCTCTTCGACCTCGCCCAGCCCATCGCCACCACCCGGGTCCGCCGCAAGCGCCCCCTCGCACCCCAACGGGTCCACCCGGTCCTCTACCGAACCTTGGACTCGCTCAGCGTCCCCGCGGTGGTCCAGGGGCGGCGCACAGACGTCCTGGCCGCAAACCGGCTCGCCCACGCCCTCTACACCGACTTCGAAGCCCGGCCCCGCCGCGAACGCAACTTCGCCCGCTACGTCTTCCTCGACGAAGCCGCCCGCACGCTGTACGCCGACTGGGAGAAGGTCGCCGGCGACTGCCTGGCCATGCTGCGCCTGTACGCCGGACGCCACCCCGACGATCCGCAGCTCACCGAACTGATCGGGGAACTGTCCCTCCACAGCGACGCCTTCCGCCGCATGTGGGCCGACCACGACGTCCAAGCCCACACCACCGGCACCAAACGCCTCCACCACCCGCTCGTCGGCGACCTCACCCTCGACTACCTGGTCCTGGCCGTCGAAGGCGACCCCGAACAGACCCTCACCATCTACACCCCCGAACCCGCGTCCCCCTCCGCCGAAGCCCTGGCCCTCCTCGCCAGCTGGACCGGCACCTCCGCTTCCCGGCCGCAGGCTCCCGAAGAGACACACCACCGGGCCGGCTGACCCGAGAGCTCCCGCCACGCAACGGCACCGAACCCCAGCGGGACGTCGGCCCGGCCAGATTCCGCATGATCGTTCTCACTGATAACCGCCGCTGGACCGATGTTCCCCGAGGCCGTAGTCAGCGAACTCACCTCGACGCTCTCGCACCAGCAGGAGGATTCGAACAGTCACCAGGTTCCTGCCTCCCGAAGTAGTGAACATCTGCTGCTCGTTCTCGTGAACAAAGCCACCAGCGCTGCCTGTTTGCTCAGCGCGTCTGTCTGTGCCGCCCCGCGCAGCGCTTCTTGCGCCTGGCGCCACGTCTGGCTTGGGTCCCGCTGGATGCTTCGGGCCGCCGGGCACGACGGCATTGGCTGGAGCCGCCACGCCGCCGCCCGGCCGGATCCCGGCGCGATCTGAGCACTTGCAGCAGTGCCGGCATGCCACCTGCGGCAGCGATGACAGCACACAGCATCATGAGGAAGAAGTTCGTGTTCATGCCTCTCTTGGCGCTGAAGTTGGTGACAGGCTGGGCAAAGTCCTGTCAGCCCGGGTGACGGCCATCAGGTGAGGTCTGTGCGCGCTTCTGCTGGGGCGCATCGGAGACTGCCACGTCCGGACCGTAATCGTGGGCCGTCCGCGGCCAGCCGCCGCCACTCCGTATGCCCCAGTTGCCGCTTGAGCAGCTGATCAGCTCGTTTCACCGCACCCTGCTCCGGCACCGGTCGCGGGCGCAGCCCTCGAGGTGCACCGGGAACCGGTCGACAAGCGCACAACCGCCGCGATCATGCCGGCCGATGACCCGGGCGGGGACGCCTCCGGCCACCAGCCCTGAGGAGGTTCAGCCGCGGCTCTGGGCAGCCGAAACCGCGGGCGCGAGCAGGAGCAGACCCGCCACGGGGAACTGAACGAGCCTGCCCCTGCTCGTCGGTGCCCGCTTGCCCCCTCCACGGAGCGCAGACACCCAGACCCCACAGGGGGATCACTCTCCCCAGCGCGCCAGACGATCAGAACGTCACATTGTGGCTCGCTCAGGTCAGCCGCGGGGTGTCCGTGCCCGGCATACCTGCCCTGCGCCCCGGCAGCAGCCACGCGGCGTCCCGGGCTGCGGTCGGGACCGGGAACTCGCAGGATGAGGTTATGGTGCGTGCGCTGATCATCGTTGAAGAACCGCTGCCTGGGGGAGGCCGCCCGGTGATCGCGCGTTGCCCAGAGACCGAGCGGTGCATCGGCGTGGCCCGCTCGGACGACGACCTGGTGGCCTTTCTGCGCGAGGCCGGGCTGCCCCATGACGAACTGGATGATCCCTTGTGGGTGGAGTGGCGCGGAGCCGGCCCTCACCAGTGGGATGGCCCCCAGGGATGAGCGACCAAGCCTCGCGACAGGTGTGGTCAGTCCAGGTCGGTGGTGTCGACGGCGGCGCGGGGCCGGTGCGGTGAGCGAGTCGGCCGGGTCGGTCAGGGCTGTGCTGGCCAGTGGCGACGTCGGGCTGCGGTCCGGAAACCTTTAGCGGCTTGAGAGGCGCGCTTGGCAGACTTCGGCGTGTGGCAACGGCACAGCAGACATCGCGGCAGCACCTCATCTCCCAGGTCCTGCTCAAGCAGTTCACGATGCCCGGCCCCAGGGGCAGCGGCTGGCAGCTGCTCCCCTTCGACCTGCGCAACCCCGGACGCCTGCACAAGCTGAAGAGTCCCCGCGCATGCGGCTGGGCCGAGAACTTCGTCGCATTCGATTCCACATCCGCCGAAGAACTGTGGTGCGCCGTGGAGAGACGCGCTCCTGCCGCGTTCTCCGCCGTGCACGCCGGCATTCCGTTCGCCGACCCGCTTCACGTGGCAGCGCTGCGCGACCTGGTCGTGCTCCACTACGTCCGATCCCACCACTACCGCGATGTGCACACCGGCGCGTTCGAGCGGAGCCGCGCAGGTCTGGTGGGCAAGCTGATCAGCAAATTCCCGGAGCAGCTGAGCCGCGAAGCACTGCGCGAGACGGGTCTGCATCTGTCCGACCCGGGATCCCTGGGCGCCTTCGCTGAACGTCTCATCGAACGGTCCTCGGTCGTCCGTGATCACAAGAGCGGCAAGCTGTTCCGCACCAGCATCGAGGACACCTTCTACAAGGTGCGGGCCATGGCATCGAGGTGGGGGATCGAGGTGCTCACACCCGAAAGAGGCCAGTTCCTGATCGGCGACAACCCGGCAGTGACCATACGCACAGAAGGGGACACCACCACGTACGGCATGGCCTTCGGGGACGCTCACGCCCTCGTACTTCCCATCGGCCCTCGGCACCTGCTGGCTCTCGGCCCGCAGAACGTCATGGAGACCGTCCCCCAAGCCCTGGTCGAACGCCTCAATACGGTGCAGGTGCACGCAGCCGAACGGTACGTGTACATGCATCCCAAGAGCGGCCTGCAGGAGTTCGCGAGTCTCGTCGCACGTCAGCGAGCTGATCAGTAACGGACCGCGTATGAACGATGAACCGCCGCGGCTTTACTTGCTCCGCTTCGCCCCGCGCGGGGTGGTCCAGCAGGTGAACGGCGGCCCTCGCGCAGGTCGACGGCTGGATCGCGGTGGAGGAGCGACGGGAGGCAGAACGGCGCCGGGGCGAGGAGATGCGGCCGCCTCCGCCATGAGTGGCTGCTCCAGTACGGGCTCAACCGCTCGAACGTCGGAGCTGTGCACACCGGTGAGTGCTGGGCTGCGGCCAGGAGCGGCCGGTGCCGGTGCCGTCCGGTCACCCGGCAGCAGGCGGTCGAGGCCCTGCGCCAGTAGGTCCCTGCGTGCGTTCATTACCGGCCGGAGACGGCTCTCGGCGGACTGAGCCTGCGGCCTCGCTCCGCATCCGACCCCCGCCGATGCCCCGGGCGACGCTACAGGGGGCTGCGTCCTGCGATGGCCCCGCCGGGGTCGTCCAGCAAGGCGATGCGGGCGGTGATGCGCTTGCCGACCGGCTCCCGCTGGACCTCGAAGCCCTGAGCGACGGCCATCACGATCTCCAGCCCATGCTGACCGGGCGCGTACTTGCGGGCGTTGGTGACCAGCTCGCTGACCACCAGCTGGGTCAGGTCCACGGCACGCTGCGAGACGGGCGGGCCCTGTTCGGTCTGTGCCCGGGTGAGGAACTGCGTTGCCAGGTGGCGGGCCTGGGCGATGACCGTGCCGTCACCTTCCAGGGCCACCGTGGTCTGCATGGTCTGCTCGCCTGGTGCGGTGCCGTCCTCATTCACCGGGACTGGTTCCATCACGGCCCGCTTTCGCTTCCCCGTTCACACCCCCGCGCCTACCGCGCCCGGGCGGTACACGCTCCACTCTCCTGCGCCGGCTCCCCACTGGCAGAGCAGCATCGCCCGGACATGCAGGGCAGCACTTCGGGCCGAAGGTCTTGGTGTGCACGTATCACCGAATGGCTGAGGGACGAGTGACGGACACCGGACAAGCCGAGCAGGTCGGCGGGCTGTCGGTCGTGGCCACCTCCACGGACGGCATACGCGTGTTGTCCCTGGCCGGGGAGATCGACCACCACACCGGCGACCAGCTGCGCCGCGCCCTGGACGTCACCGGCGCCGTCCGGCCCCGGATCGTGATCGACATGTGCCAGGTCACCTTCATGGACTCCACCGGCATCAATATCCTCATCGCCGCCTACCGGGCCGTGACCGAGGCCGGCGGCCGGCTCCGCCTGGCCGGCCCCACCGACTCCATCCTGCGGGTCCTGCAAATTGTCGGCGTCGACGACATCATCGAATGTCACCCCAATATCGAGCAGCCCCGAGGCACCTGACCGCCCCTATCGGGGCTCCTCCGAGGCGTGCCCCTGACCACGCTGCACGGCTGCGCCCAGCTCCTGCCCCACTGGCCCGGGAAGCGGCTTGCCCAGCGCCCAGCCGATCACCGTTTCAGCGACCGTGTGCACTTTGATGTTGGTGTGCTGGAAGACCTCGCGCAGCACCTCGAACCCGGCCGCCGGCGGTATCCGGTGGGTCGCGATGAGGATACCGATGGCCTGGTCGACCGTCGCGTGGGAGCCGACCGCGTGCCGCAGCTGGGCGTTCTCCTGCTCCAGGCGGACAGCACGGCATCACGACTGTCCGGCCCGGTTGCTCCAGGACGAGTAGGCCTTGTCCCCGGCGACTGTGTCAGGCCGGGTGCGGGGGCGGCCGACGGGCCCGCGGAGCCGTACTTTCTTCAGGACGGGGATGAACTGCGGGCTCTCCGCTGCCTGGCCCACGGTCAGGATGAACGCCAGCGGGAAGCATTCGGCGGCGAGGTGGACTTTGCTGGTCTGCCCACCTCTGGAGCGTCCGAGGAGAGCGGCCTTCAGCCGGAGTTTTCGCCGCATCCGGATGCGTCTT